>DBRC01000028.1:0-27462 GCA_002305505.1 Prevotella sp. UBA1378
TATTGCAATATTTGTTTCCGCCGCGGCGGTGGTCATCCACGATACACATGGCCGTTGGCGGACAACGGGCAGCTAATGGTTTTTATTTTTGGCCATTTTTCTGAGATAATTGGCCAAGTATCTCAGAAAAATGGCCAAAAATAAAAACAGGGGTATAGCCTCCGCCTTGTAACGGCCGTGCCTCTGCAGCGCAAGGGGGGGCACCGCCGTCCGGATTAACGTGATATCCTAATCCCGAACTCAGGTAATCTTTCCGGAAATTTGGAAGATAACGATAAAATAACTATTTTTGTACCGATAAAACTTCTGGAGATGAAACGATTCCTTAATACGTTGTTCCTTTGCTCTTTTGTCTGGTCGGCAACATTTGCCGGATTCCGGCATTTTACTACCAAGGAGGGGCTTTACAATAATCAGGTGAGGCAGATGATAGAACTGCCGAACGGGCAGATTCTTGTCGAGACCGACGGCATGTTCAATATCTATAACGGAAAATCCTTTCAACAGTTACCGTGTAACCTGCTGCAGGTGTATAGCATGCCGACTTTTGCATCCTACCATCACTATACGGATGCCAAAGGGATGATTTGGATAAAGGATTTGTATAATCTCTATATCTTTGACCCTGTAAAGCGGCAGTTTTCTTATGATGTAGAACAACGGCTGGCAGGCAGCGGAGTGAAAGAAAGGCTGAAGAACTTTTTTATCGACGAGCAAGGGGCTGCATGGCTGTTTACCGTATGTGGGAGCCTGTATATGTATGACTGGGAAAAACCTGCACGGAACGTTCTGAAACTGACAAAGGATGAAATGGACAATGGGGTGGCCGTGGCTGACGTGCTTCATACTATAGGAAACGAATACATGATTATTTTCAATACCTGTGCCGTCAGGTATTGGGATGCAAAGGTGCGCAGATTCACAGGAACGAATACCGGCATGTCGACAGGGAAAGTTTCCGAGGGGCATCATGTCCATTCGCTTCGCTGGAATAAGAATACATTGCTGATTTCCCAGACAAATATCGATGGAGGGCTGTACCGGTATGATGTCAATGAACGTTCGTGGAAGATGCTGATAAAAGGCAGTGTAACCTCTCTCTTCAAGAAAAAAGACGGCACGTTGCTTGTAGGCAGTTATTATGGCTATTACACCATGGATAAAACTCTTGGGCACTGCAGGTTGGTGGATAGATACCCAACTGAAGGCGGGAAAGTAGTAGGCAATTCGGTGACTTGCCTTTTATGCGACCGCCAAGGGCAGCTGTGGCTGGGATGTATTAACGATGGGGTACTGTATGAACAGCCCTCACGCCCTGTTGCGGCCAACTATCGGCAAAAAGAGGAGGAGGCGCCGGTCAACTATATCCGCACCCTTACCTCTGCGGATAACGGCTGCCTTTTAGCAGGCACCTCCGGAGGGGCGTTCCTGTTTGATACGGTTACCTGCGGGTATCGCCCAGTGCAGGCGGTAGGTGCGGCAGCGTGTATCAATGCACATCCGGACTCGGAGGGAAACGTATGGGTGGCTACCGACCGCGGTTTATACCGCTACCGCGAGGGGCGGGCGGAGTTATTCGATACGGGTAATACGAAAGGGGTGGTAGGCAATCATTTCCGCTTTTGCGTTGAAATCGTGAAAGGGAGATACTTGGTCTGCAACACGCTCAACCGGCTGGGGATATTTGATCCCTCATGCCATCGTTTTGAGTGTTTGAACAAGGCTTTCCCCCAGTTGAACAATTACCGGACGATGGTCGATGCAGTGAGGATATCCTCCCATAACCGATTTGCTGTCCTTACCCAAAACGGATGCTTTATTTACGATGCGGATAAAAATGCGGTGGGCGACTTTGCGGCCATCAAGGAAATGCAGCGGTACAGCAAGAAGTACAATTGCCTGTACATTGACAGGCACCAATGTTTTTGGGTCGGTACACAAAACGGACTGCTTTCGTTCGACGGAAAGCAGGTGCACCGCTACAGCACTGCCGATGGCTTGCCTAATAACTGTATACAGGCGGTCGTGGAGGACCGGAACGGGAAAATCTGGGTGAGCACGTCGGGCGGTGTCGCACGGATTACCCGTATGGGGCGGGGAGAGCTGCGTATCTCTTCGTTCGGCTTGGAAGACGGTATGTCGGAAAGCGAGTATCTTGAACGGTCGGCCTTCGCCACCCCCGACGGCAGAATATGGTTGGGGAGTACCGGTGGCATCACAGGGTTCAATCCGGATATTTTTGAGGGGGAGAAAAAGCGCATGCCTGTTTATCTTGTAGACTTCAGGGTTCGTGATGCCTTGATGCCATCGGATGACAGCGAAGTAAAGCTTTGCCACAAGGAAAACTCCGTTACACTGCGTTTCTCGGCCCTCAACTACGTCAATCCCCGGCACACTGTCTACCGTTACCGCTTGGTGGGTATCGATCATGGCTGGGTGTTCAGTAACGACGGAAGCGGAATGGGGCAAGCCGGTTATGCTTATCTGCCACCGGGTGATTATGTGTTTGAGGTGCAGGCCTCCGTCGGTGATGGGGCGTGGGGGCCGGTTTTCAGTAAGTCTATCTGTATAAGTCCTCCGTGGTGGCTGTCGTGGTGGGCTTACTTGCTTTACGTCTTGCTGTCGGTCTGCCTGATAGTGTCCGTCATAAGCAGGTATCTGCGGAACCGGAAAATGAAGATGGAAAGCGAAGCAGAGGAGAGAGTGAACCGGATGTTTGAGCTACGCGATGCTGCACGCCACCAATTTGCTAAGTCGGTAAGTATCGATCCGAAGAAAATCGCCGTGGGGAATCAAGAAGAAGAGCTGTTGCAGCGTATACTGAGAGCCATAGAGAAGAATATGGATAATACCGGTTATTCTGTAGAGACCTTGGCAAGCGACATTGGTATGGACCGCACCACGCTCTACCGTAAGATGCAGGCCATGCTGGGCATTACGCCGAGCGACTTCATGCGTTCGGTAAGGCTGAAGCGTGCGGCGCTGCTGATGACCAGCCAGAGCATCCCCGTAAACCGGGTAGCCTCGATGGTCGGCTTCAATACGCCGCGCTATTTCAGCCGGTATTTCAAGAAGATGTTCGGAATGACCCCGAGTGAATACGCGGAGCGGCATGCCATAAGCCAGCACACTCCCCCGGACTCCCGGTAGAGGAGGGGAGTACGGGGGAGCGTGTGTCCTGTTTGCACTTCCCTGTTCGCTATCTGATGAACAGCAGTTCGCGGTATTTCGGCAAAGTCCATAGGCCGTCCTCGACAATCATTTCGAGGTGGTCGATTTCATTGCGGATGTCTTCCATCTTGGGGGATACCGTATCGTGGTAGGCGATGGCACGCGCATGTATGCTTTCGATGCGGTTGGCCACCCTGCGGGCTTCGGTCAGTTCCTCTACCAGTCGCTCGATTCGCTCGGTGCGCTCTGCAATCTCCTCTATCAGCTTCATGTTGCGTGCCGACAGGCGCTCTGCTTTCTCCGCCGGGAACACATCTTTCGTGCCCTGCACGTTCTTTATCAGCTGGCTTTGGTAATGTGTAGAGACAGGGATAATGTGGTTCATGGCAAGGTCGCCCAGCACGCGGGCTTCTATCTGTACCGTCTTCACGTATGTCTCCCATTTCACTTCATTGCGTGCCTCCAGTTCCTTCTTGTTCATCACTTTCGTGCTCTCAAACATCCTCACTGCCGATTCGTCCAGATATCGCTCGAAGATTTTCGGGCAACTCTTTTCCACGTCCAGGCCACGCTGCCGGGCCTCCTTCACCCATTCTTCGCTGTAGCCATTGCCATCGAACCGCACCGGCTTGCAGGTCTTGATGTCTTCCCTCAGCACATCGAGAATGGCACTGATATTGCTTTCGCCCTTGGCTATCAGCGCGTCGACACGCTCCTTGAAGCTCTGCAAGGCTTCAGCCATGGCCGAGTTGAGGGCAATCATTGCTGAGGCACAGTTGGCGGTAGAGCCCGGTGCACGGAACTCGAACCGGTTTCCGGTGAAGGCAAACGGCGAAGTACGGTTGCGGTCGGTATTGTCGATAATGAGGTCGGGAATCTGTGGAATATCGATTTCCATACCTTGTTTACCTTTCAAGTTGAAGAGCTCGTTTTTGTCTGATTGTTCGATGTGGTCGAGCAGTTCGGTAAGTTGCTTCCCGAGGAAACTCGAGATGATGGCCGGTGGTGCCTCGTTGCCGCCCAGCCGGTGTGCGTTCGTAGCACTCATGATACTGGCTTTGAGCAGTCCGTTGTGGTTGTATACGGCCATCAGCGTCTCCACGATGAAAGTAACGAAGCGCAGGTTTTCCTCCGGTGTTTTCCCGGGTGCGTGCAGCAATACGCCACTATCGGTGCTCAAGCTCCAATTGTTGTGTTTGCCCGAGCCGTTGATTCCGTCGAAAGGCTTCTCGTGCAGCAGCACGCGGAAACCATGTTTGTGGGCAACCTTCTTCATCAGCGACATCAGCAGCATGTTGTGGTCGACTGCAAGGTTGCATTCCTCGAAAATCGGGGCCAGCTCGAACTGGTTGGGCGCCACCTCGTTGTGGCGTGTCTTGCAGGGGATGGACAGCTCGAGCGATTGTATCTCCAGGTCTTTCATGAACGCCTGCACGCGGTCGGGGATGGTGCCGAAGTAGTGGTCGTCCATCTGCTGGTTCTTTGCGCTTTCATGCCCCATCAATGTGCGTCCGGTGAGCATCAGGTCGGGGCGGGCTGAGTACAGTCCTTCGTCGACGAGGAAATACTCCTGTTCCCAGCCGAGGTTCACTTGCACTTTCTTTACATCGCCGTAAAAATACTGGCATACGTCGGTGGCTGCCTTGCCCACAGCATGGATAGAGCGCAGCAGCGGTGCCTTGTAGTCGAGCGCCTCGCCGGTATACGAGATGAAGATGGTGGGTATGCAGAGCGTGTCGTCGATGATGAACACGGGCGATGTGGGGTCCCATGCCGAGTAGCCGCGTGCTTCGAACGTGTTGCGGATACCGCCGTTGGGGAACGACGAGGCATCAGGCTCCTGCTGCACCAGCAGCTTACCGCTGAAGTTTTCCACCATCCCTCCCTTCCCGTCATGTTCCACGAAGGCGTCGTGCTTCTCGGCGGTGCCTTCGGTCAGTGGCTGGAACCAGTGTGTATAATGTGTCACCCCCATTTCCATAGCCCATTGCTTCATGCCTGCAGCCACGGCGTCGGCGATAGAGCGGTCGAGCCTTGCGCCGTTGTCTATTACGTCGATCAGCTTGGCATAGATGTCGGCCGGCAAGTACTTGTACATCTTTTGGCGGTTGAATACATACTTGCCGAAGTATTCAGACGGTCGCTCGGACGGACTTTCCACGTTGAGCGCTCTTTTCTTGAAGGCCTCCTCTACGACCTGAAATCTCAAATTGTTTGCCATTATCCAGTTGTTTTTGAAGTTTGCTTTTTAGGGTTAGTCGATGAATCGTTCCGTAATGCCATCATACTTGTCGATGCGCCGGTCTCTTAGGAAAGGCCACCATCTGCGCACTTGTTCGCCGTGTTCCATGTCCATGCTCACGATGATGCTTTCTTCTTCATCTGCAGATGCTTCGTAGACGATTTCGCCCTGCGGGCCGGCCACGAAAGAACTGCCCCAGAATGTGATGCCGTTGGTCTGGCCGCTGGGGTCGGGTTCGTGCCCGACGCGGTTGACGGCGACGACCGGCAACCCATTGGCCACGGCGTGTCCGCGCTGCACCGTCTGCCACGCCATGCGTTGGCGTTGTTGTTCCCCGGGTGTGTCCGTGCTTTCGTATCCGATGGCTGTCGGGTAGATGAGCACCTCTGCTCCTTGCAACGCCATCAGGCGGGCAGCCTCCGGATACCATTGGTCCCAACACACCATGATGCCGAGCCGGCCTACGGTAGTATCGATGGGGCGGAAACCGAGGTCTCCGGGTGCGAAGTAGAACTTTTCATAATAAGCAGGGTCGTCCGGGATGTGCATCTTGCGGTAGATTCCGGCGATACTGCCATCCCGTTCGATGACTACGGCTGTATTGTGGTAAAGTCCGGCAGTCCTGCGCTCGAACAGTGATGTAACGATGACGACGCCGTGCTCTTTGGCCAGTTCGCCGAACAACTGGGTTGACGGGCCGGGTATGGGCTCGGCCAAATCGAAATTCCCCACATCTTCAGTCTGGCAGAAGTAGAGCGAGTTGTGCAACTCTTGCAGTACGACGAGCTGTGCGCCCCGCTTCGCAAGGTCGGCGATGCCTTCGGCCAACCGCGCGATATTGTCGCGTGCATCGCCCGTATTGCGTTGCTGTAGAAATCCTATTTGTAGTTCTTTCATAATTATTACGGATAATATTGCATGGTGCAGCAATGCAGCGAGCCATGCTGTTTTACGATGGCACGGCAGTCGATACCCACCATCTCCCTGCCGGGAAAGGCATCAGCGATGACCTGCCGCGCAAGGTCGTCGAGGTCGGGTTGATTATAAGTAGGGTAGAGTACGGCGCCGTTGATGACGAGATAGTTGGCATAAGTGGCCGGCAACCGCTCGTCCCCGTCGTAGATGGGGCGGGGCATCGGCAGTTTCAGCAGCCGGTAAGGGTGTCCGCCGGTGGTGCGCAGGGTTTCCAGTTGCTCCTCCATCCGTTTCAGTTCGGTATATTGTTCATCGTGCTCGTCGTCGCAGCCCATATATAATAAGGTGTCGCCGGGGGCTATGCGCACCAGTGTGTCGATGTGCCCGTCGGTGTCGTCGCCCGCCAGGCAGCCGTGGTCTATCCATACCACGCGTTCTGCGCCGAGCCATAGCTTCAGCCGCTCCTCTATCCCGTCCTTTGTCAGCGGCTGGTTGCGGTGCGGCGCCGTCAGGCACCCCGTGGTAGTGAAGATGGTGCCGTTCCCGTCGCTTTCTATCGAGCCCCCCTCGAGTACGAAATCCAGGTGGCCCTCGTATTCACCCTCCAGTATGGCGCTTTCGTACAGCCGGCGGTTGATGGCGTTGTCGAGGCCGGCCTCGAACTTCGCGCCCCATCCGTTGAAGCAGAAGTCGAGCAGCCGCAGGCGCCCGTCTTCTTCTACGGTAATGAACCCGTGGTCGCGTGCCCACGTGTCGTTGGTTGGGCAGATGAGCTGCCGCGCGTTATCCGGGGCGTCAACCTTTTCAGGACCGACAATAATCAGTTGTTCGCGACGGCTGATTTCGCGTGCCATATTGTGATAAACGTCGTTGATTTCGTCGAGGATGGATGCCCAGTCTGTATTTTCGTGGGGCCATGTCAATTGTATGCCGCTTTGTGGCTCCCACTCGGCGGGCATCCGTCTCTTTAGTATGTTCTTTCCAGCTTTCATCGTTAAAAACTTGCTGCAAAGTTAGTGTTTTTATCCGAACTATAAAAAAAACGGCATGGTTTTATCTGTTCCCGTTCGAATTTATATTATTTTTTATTGCGTCCGGCGGGATAATATCGGAATTTTTATCTAAATTTGCACGTATGATACCAAAGCAATAGGAAATGCTCGAAGCGAACAATATATCCATAGAGACAGGCGGCAGGCTGCTTGCCGGCGGACTGTCGTTTACCGCCGGTGATGGGGAGATGCTCTGTATTTGCGGCCCGCAAGGCAGCGGGAAAACACAGTTGATGCGCACCCTGCTGGGACTGTTGCCGCTGAAAGACGGCTTCATCAGTATCGACGGCGAACTGCTGACGGTGCATTCGGCTGCTTATTTCCGCCGGATGATGGCTTACGTGCCCCAGCGGTTGATGCCAGTCCGCGGTTGGGAACAGGTGTCCGAATTGGTGGAAATGCCGTTCCGGCTGGCTGTCAACCGCGGCGCATCTTATTCCAAGGCGCGGCTGGTGGCCGAGTGGGAAGGTAAGTTGGGGCTCAGCGGGGAACGCTATAAATGCCTTTGGAACGAATTGGAACCGCATGAGCAATACCTCGTGATGCTGTCGCTTGCAGCGATGTCCGGCAAGCCCTTGGTGTTGATAGACGAGCCGTTGCAGCCGCTCGGTGCCGCTGCGGCGCGCCTTGTGGGCGGTTATCTGGCAGGTATTGCCCGGCAAGGGAGCACGGTGTTGGCCGTAAGCGGGAATGCGGAAATAATGGAAATGGCTAATCAAACAATCAATCTATGCAATCAGAGTTCATATCCCTCACGGGCTTAGTGGTGTGCCTGCTGTTGCTGGCTCTGCCGGTGGGCATCTTCTACCGTCTCGACCGCCGGTTGTTCCGCCGGCTGCTCGTGGCATTCGGGCGTTTTGCCGTTGTCTTGCTGCTGGTGGGCCTCTACCTGCCCCTCCTGTTCCGGCAGAACAGTATGTGGCTCAACCTGCTGTGGTTGCTGTTGGCGATTCTTGTAGCGGCGGTACTATCGGCTAAGCGCACGCGCTTCGTTTTACCGATGATGGCCGGCATGTCGGCCGCCTCGCTGCTTGTGGGCGGCATAGTGCTGATGCTGGCATGGGGTGGCGCCGGTGCGTTCGATGCCCGCTGGTTTGTTCCAGTCATGGGCTATCTGGTAGGCTGTATGGCTGTAACCTGCCGTGCTGGGCTGCATGCCTATGGTAATGCCCGCCGCGGCTACGGGCGTATGTACGAATACCTTGTGGGCAACGGTGCCCGGCGCCTGGAGGCTTTGATGCCCTTCCTGCGCAAGGCGGTAAACGTGGCTTTTCTGCCCGGTGTCGTGCGCATCTCGACGCTGGGGATGGTGGGGCTGCCCGGCCTCTTCTGCGGTTTGCTGATGGGCGGCTTCCCCCTTGTCGAGAGCCTTCTCCTGTTGTTGCTCCTTACTGTGGCGTCGCTGGTGTCGTCGGTGTTGTCGCTGGCTGTTGCCGTCTGGTTGCTGGAGCGGCGTGTAAAATAAGGCTTGTGATGCGTGATTTGCGTGCACAGCATCTAAAGCAAAGCGGCAGTCTTTGCATTAAGAATCGAAACAAGCAAATACAACGGTAAATAAAACGAAACGATTATGTTAGGAAATTTTTCTTATTACAACCCGACCAGGCTCTACTTCGGTGACGAGTCGCTCAACTATTTGAAGGATGAACTGAAGAACTACGGGCCTGTAGTGCTGCTGAACTACGGCGGAGGCAGCATCAAGCGTAACGGTATCTATGAGCAGATTACCGCCATACTGGAGGAAGCCGGGAAGACGGTGGTGGAGAACCCCGGAGTGATGTCCAACCCGACGCTGGAGAAATTGCGCGAGGGCATCGGGATAGCACGCGCCAACAAGGTAGACCTGATTCTCTCCGTGGGCGGCGGTTCCGTGTGCGACTATTCGAAGGGTGTGGCAGCGGCTATGTATTACGACGGCGACCCGTGGGAGAAGTTCTACCTGCGGCAGGAAGACCCCGACCCCTCGCAGGAAATAGTGCCTATCGGCTGTGTGCTTACTATGGCTGGCACGGGTTCGGAGATGAATGGCGGCTCGGTAATCACCGACACCGAGCATACGCTGAAGATAGGGCACGTGTTCGACGACCGGCTGATGCCGAAGTTCTCGGTGCTCAACCCGGTGTTTACATACAGTGTGCCCGAGGACCAGATGAAGGCGGGTATCTTCGACATCATGTCGCACATCATGGAGCAGTATTTCTCGGATTCCGACGATAATACATCCGATTATATTGCCGAAGGGCTGATGCGCAGCCTGATAGGCGATGCCCGTAAGGCTGTGGCCGATGCCCACAACTACGAGGCGCGCTCTAACATCATGTGGACGGCTACGTGGGCACTGAACACGCTCATAGGCAAAGGGAAGAGGCAAGACTGGATGGTGCACATGATAGGCCATTCGGTGGGGGCTTTTACCCATGCTCCCCACGGTTATACCCTTGCGGCCGTTTCGCTGCCTTACTACCGGCTCATCATGGCCGACGGGATACCTAAGTTCAAGCGTTTCGCCGTGAACGTGTGGGGCGTTAGCACGGAAGGGAAGACCGACGTAAAAATAGCTGCCGAAGGGTTGGAGGCTTTAAAGGGCTGGATGACGGAGATCGGGTTGCCGCTCACTATCAGTGAACTGGGAGCCGATAGCAGCATGATAGAGGGCATCGCCAAAGGGACGTTTATCTTGGATGCAGGCTATCGCAAGCTGACACACGAAGAGGTGGTGCAGGTACTTAAAGAATCAATGGCTGATTAACAAAAAGGTCAAAGGACAAAGGACTAAGGTCTAAGGGCAAAGGACTAAGGACTAAGGACTAAGGACTAAGGGCAAAGGGCTAAGGGCAAAGGGCAAAGGACAAACGGACAAACAGATTAAAAAGTTAACTTGCCCTTGCGTGAATAAGCTATTTTATTTATCCAATCTGTTTATCCGTTTGTCCTTTGCCCTTTGCCCTTTGCCCTTAGCCCTTTGCCCTTAGTCCTTAGTCCTTAGTCCTTTGCCCTTAGACCTTAGACCTTAGTCCTTTTTACCCTTTTTGTCTGTTAATTTGTTTAAAACTTTATTGGTTTTCGATAATTATTCGTATCTTTGCAGTTCAAAACTATGTTTTAAAGCTGAATAAGCGTGAAAATAAAGGAAGTGTTAAGCGCCCTTGAACGATTCGCGCCTCTGCCCTTGCAGGAAGGCTGGGATAATGCCGGCCTGCAAATCGGACTGACAGAGACGGAGGTTTCAGGGGCATTATTGTGTCTGGACGTCAACGAACGCGTTATCGACGAGGCTGTGGCAAGGGGGTGCAACCTGATTGTCAGCCACCATCCCTTGCTGTTCCACGGGCTGAAGCAAATCAGCGGTGCAGACAGCGTGCAGCGTACCGTGGTGAAGGCGATTGAAAACCGCGTCTGTGTGGTGTCGATGCATACCAACATGGATAATGCCAAGGGGGGCGTGAACTTCAAGATTGCAGAGCACATAGGGCTTGTAAACGTGAGGTTCGGTGCAGATGCGTCGGCCGAGTCGGGCTCGTGGGTGATGGGCGAGTTGCCCGGGCCATTGGCAGCTGCCGACTTCGTGATAGAGGTGAAGAAGCGCTTCGGCGTGGAATGCGCGCAGTGTAACGAACTGCTGCGGCGCCCGGTGAGGCGTGTGGCTATCTGCGGCGGTGCAGGCGACTTCGTGCTTGGCGATGCCATAGCAGCCGGTGCCGATGCCTTTGTTACGGGCGAGATGCATTATCATGTGTATTTCGGCCATGAGCAGGAAATACAAATCTGCGTCATCGGCCATTACCAGAGCGAACAGTTTACAAGCGAAATATTCAAATCCATCATTGAGGAGTCGTGCCCGCAGGTGCCGGCCTGCCTGGCAGCGGCGAACACGAATCCCATCATCTATTTATAAACAAATAATTATGGCAAAAAAAGATCCAACAGATTTGTCGGTAGAAGAGAAGCTGAAGGCTTTGTACCAGCTTCAGACGGCGCTTTCGTCCATCGACGAGAAGCGTGCCTTGAGGGGCGAACTGCCTCTGGAAGTTCAAGACTTGGAAGATGAAATCGAGGGCTTGTCGACCCGTATCGAGAAGATACGGAATGACATCGATGAGTTCCAGAAAGCCGTAGGGCAGAAGAAAGGCGAAATCGAAATGGCCAAGTCGAGCGTGGAGCGCTACAAGAGCCAGCTCAACGACGTGAAGAACAACCGCGAATATGATACCTTGAGCAAGGAAATCGAGTTCCAGTCGCTGGAAATCGAGCTGTGCAACAAGAAAATCAGGGAAGCCATGGCACGCATCACGGAAAAGAACGCAGAACTGGCCGATAACGAGGAGGCCATAAAAGACCGCACGAACGACTTGGAAGTGAAGAAGAACGAACTGGACGAAATCATGGAAGAGACGCGCGCTGAAGAGGAGAAGCTGAAGGAAAAGGTAAAGGAACTGGAAGCTAAAATCGAGCAGCGCCTGCTCACATCGTTCAAGCGCATACGCAAGAATGCCCGTAACGGTCTGGGCGTGGTATATGTCCAGCGCGACGCCTGCGGCGGTTGCTTTAACAAGATTCCTCCACAGCGCCAGTTGGATATCAAGATGCACAAGAAAATCATCGTGTGCGAGTATTGCGGGCGCATCATGATCGACCCCGAACTGGCCGGCGTAAAGCAGGCTGCAACGGTGGCGGCAGAGAAGAAAACGCGTAAGCGCACTATCCGGAAAACTACGAAAAAAGACGAGGCGGAAGAGACTGAGGCTTAAAAACAGATTAGCGGATTAAAAGATTAACGGATTAACGAGGGTGCTGACTGAGAGCATCAGTTAATCCGTTAATTTATTTATCAGGGAATCGTACAAGCATCTTGTAGCCCCCGTACAAGCACCGTGTAGCCCGGCTACAAGCACCGTGTAGCAGGAGTACAAGGTGCTTGTACGTTTTGGATTACGGATTAGGGATTACGGTTTGATACACTGTTGATTTATTCCTTTCATCCTTTCATCCGTCATCCGGTACATCCCAGCCTTCTTAAACATGCCTCCCACCATGCGTTACAGGCTTCCGTAGTCGGGGATATCCGGCATGAACGAGTAGCTCCGCCGGTCGTAATCCATCTTGCAGCAGTAATGTTGCAGCCCGTTGCTCACGATGAGATAGTCTACATGCAGGAGCATGTTGTATGTGGAAATCTGGTCGAACACCTTTTGTTGCAGTGCGACGGTAGGGGCCTTGTATTCGATAATCATGCGTGGTTGCAGCACATTATTATATAGCACACTGTCGCAGCGCATTTTTTTTGTGCCGATTCTCAGCTCCACCTCGTTGGCGAGATAGGCAGCGGGATAGCCTTTATGGTTGATGAGGAAATGGATGAAGTGCTGGCGCACCCACTCTTCGGGCGTCAGGGCAACATGTTTTCGGCGTAAAACGTCAAAAATAGTAGGTCTCGAGGCGTCGCCGCCGATTTTTATTCCGAATTGAGGTAGGTTTAGTCGATACATTTTATTATCTTTGCAAATAGTTTATGCAAAGGTAAGCATAATAATCCGAAAGAACAAAATGGCAGAAAACAAAACACCGACATTCGACAGTATCATGCACGACCTGAAGGAACGGAAGTTCGTGCCCGTTTATTATCTGATGGGCGACGAGTCGTATTATATTGATAAGATAGCGGATTATATAGCCGAAAACGTGTTACAGCCGGAGGAGCGCGACTTTAACCAGACGGTGCTTTTCGGTTCCGACGTGACGGCCTCGCAGATAGCAGACGCCGCCAAGCGCTACCCGATGATGTCGGAGCATCAGGTGGTCATCGTGAAAGAGGCCCAGCTGGTGAAAAGCACAGAGCCGCTGGAAAGCTACCTGAAGAAGCCGCTGGCATCCACCATCCTTGTGATGTGCCACAAGAACGGCACCATCGACGGGCGCAAGCGCGATTACGTGAAAGCAATCACGAGTGCAGGGGTGTTGTTCGAGAGCAAGAAGCTGCGCGAGCGCGACCTTCCCGTGTTCATCGAAAACTATCTACGGAAAAATGGGGCGGGCATCGACCCGAAGTCGGCCCAGATTATTTCCGACTCGATCGGCGCCGACCTCAACCGGCTGGTGGGCGAGCTGGACAAGTTGCTGATAGCTCTCCCAGAAACCGACAAGCGGGTAACGCCGCAAGTGGTGGAAGACCAGATAGGGGTGAGCAAAGACTTTAATGCTTTCGAGCTGCGCGATGCCGTGGTAAACCGCAATGTTTTCAAGGCAAATCAGATAATCAAATATTTTGACGAAAATCCGAAAGCAGGCAGCATCTATTCTTTTCTCCCGATGCTCTTTAATTACTTCCAGAACCTGATGATTGCCTATTACTGTCCGCAAAGGAACAGTCAGGATGCCGTTGCAGCTTGGCTGGAATTGCGGAGCCCGTGGGCTGCGAAAGACTACATGACGGGGATGAGAAATTACGCAGGAATGAAAGTGATGCAGATAATTTCCAAAATAAGGGAAATTGATGCCAAAAGTAAGGGGCTGGATAACCCGAATACCCCCCCCGGGGAGCTTATGAGGGAGCTAATTTTCTTTATACTTCACTGAAAAAACGGCTTTTGGGGCTTATTTTTTTCTAGAATGAGTGTTCCGCAGGAACACTTTTTTTGGCCTCAAACCCCGATGGAAACAGGGCATTTGCCTCATTTTACCCCCTCTCAGAATCGCGTGTTTTGAAATTTTTTATCCGTGGTGCGGAAAATCTCCTGCATTTTGCTTTTTCGGTTTTTGGCCTCCCTTGAATTTTGTTTTAGCATTTATTAGTGTTTATGGTTGTGTATTTGGAAATCAAAACCGAAACAATAAGAGGGGGTTGTTTGTTGTTTTAAACTGTAAATTTAGAATTATAAAACCTAAACCACCATCTGCTTATATAAATATTAAAACCTAAATATTCAATTTTCAAACACTAAACCAATAAACATACATTTGGTTTATTCTACACATATATAATTTAAAACCAGTAGTTTATCACGTTTTATTCGCCTTTTTTTATAAGAAAGCCACCCTTTATACGCCTGCATTGGGCTGAAAAAGGCAGGACGGGGATATATGTGCCATAAACAACCTATTTACTACCAATTACTTACTAAAAAACGTTCGATTGAATATTAGAAACAATATTATCTGCTAAATTCGAGTTTGTAATCCTAAACCAAGAATTATCCAGCCCACGTCTATATGTTTACAAATTTAAAATCGAAAACCCAAAGTTCAGGAAAAGAAATTCCCGATGGATTTATTGTATATTCCAAAAAAATGTTTTACCTTTGTAAACTGAAAGAAAATCGTGGGCAAACGCCCCTTAACAGCATATTTACGGTTATGAAAGATAGAATCAGGCAGGTGATGGAGTCGCAACACATGACCCAGCAGGTGTTCGCTGAGTTCATTCAGATGTCACCCGCTTCGCTTAGTAGCATCTTTAATGGTAGGACCCGTCCTACCCTGAACATCGTTGAAGCAATCAAAAAGAAAATTCCTAACATCAACACCGATTGGTTGATGTTTGGCTCGGGAGACATGTATAAGCATGCCCAGGACAGCGGAGAACCGGAGCAAACGCAGACGGCCGGCGGGCAAGAACAATTGCTTGATTTTGGAAATCCCACGCCGCCCCCGCAGGCAATCGTACCGCCTACCCCGCAAGCTGGTGTTTCGCAGCTGCCACATCAGGCCAATGCACGCAGCACGCATCAGGAGACCGTCCGCGAGGAAATAAAATATGTTGACAAACCGCAGCGGAGAGTGACCGAAATCCGTGTATATTATGATGACCAGACTTGGGAGAGTTTTGCGCCGTCGAAAAGCAAGTGACAGTTGTCGGGCGGACATGCAGCGCGGGGCATTCCTGATACCCGGTATACATATAATGAATTATGGTGAGCAGGCTTCGGCTGTTGCATGGACCGATGAGTGAAACTACAAAAAAGCCTTCCCCCTCGTCCTTTATATATTATGGTGGAAACGACCGGTGGCACCGGCAGGATAGCACCGGATGCCGAAGGGGGCATTTCCATCATTTTTAGGTATTGCAGGTTTCAACCGGAAGCGTTACCTTTGCATCCGGAATTCAGAAACCATATTAATAAATAAATAAAATGAATAAGACTTGTATTATCTACGGTTCCTCGACAGGTACTTGTCAGGACATTGCTTCCAGAATCGGTAAGAAACTCGGCCTGGATGCCGCTGATGTAATCGACGTTGCCAAACTGGACGCCGGCCAGTTGGACGGTTATCAGAATCTGCTGTTGGGAACCTCTACATGGGGAGCCGGCGAACTGCAGGATGACTGGTACGACGGGTTGAAGCTGCTGCAAGGCGCCGACCTGAACGGGAAGACGCTCGCTTTCTTCGGATGCGGCGATGCCGAGAGCTACGGCGATACTTTCTGCAGTGCCATAGCCGAACTATACAACGGATTGAAAGATAAAGGCGCAAAGGTGGTAGGCCAAGTGGCTACCGATGGCTATTCGTTCGGCGACTCGGAAGCAGTCATCGACGGTATGTTCGTGGGCTTGCCTCTCGACGAGGTGAACGAGGACGACAAGACCGGCGACCGTATCAATGCATGGGTGGAACAAATAAAAGGCGAATTGTAATTTTACCCATTCCGAGGAACAATGCAACAGTCTGAACTGATATCGGCAGATATGCGGGTGCTTTCCGAACAGATATACCAATATAAGAAAGGTGTAAGGCAGATGGTGCTGTACACCTTTCATAAACGATATGAATCTTTAGCCAAAGAAAAGTTGGAACGCCAGCATATCAGCTATATCATACAGCCCGTCGGCAACGACAGGGTCAATCTCTTTTTCGGGCGGAAGGCTTGCCTGAACACTATCCGCTACTTAGTGCAGCGGCCGCTGAGCGACCTTACGCCGGAAGAGGATTTTATCTTGGGAGCCATGCTGGGCTACGACATCACTGTGCAGTGTGAGCGTTATTGCAAGCGCAAGGAAGACTGTGGCAGCAGCGGGAAGCATTGTTCTTTGTTATCAAGTATTTCATGATTCAGGGGATTTTTTGTATCTTTGCACTGTGACAGATATAAAAAGACTTTGATATAAACAAAATTAGGACTTATGAAGATTGAAAAGATTCATGCAAGGGAAATCCTCGATTCGAGGGGCAATCCGACCGTAGAGGTAGAAGTGACATTGGATAATGGTGTCATGGGGCGGGCAAGTGTACCGTCGGGTGCATCCACCGGGGAAAACGAGGCGCTGGAACTCCGCGACGGCGACAAAAAGCGTTACGGCGGTAAAGGCGTACTCAAAGCCGTGGAAAACGTGAATAAGCTGATTGCTCCGGCACTGAAAGGTGACGACATCCTCAACCAGCGTGCCATCGACCACAAGATGCTGGCCCTCGACGGCACGCCGACGAAGAGTAAACTGGGTGCCAATGCCATCCTCGGCGTATCCCTGGCTGCAGCGCAAACTGCTGCCAAGGCGCTTGGCATACCCCTTTACCGCTATATCGGCGGTACCAACACCTATGCATTGCCGGTCCCGATGATGAATATCATCAATGGCGGTGCCCATTCCGACGCTCCCATTGCTTTTCAGGAGTTTATGATACGCCCCGTAGGCGCTCCCACTGAGCAGGAGGCCATCCGCATGGGAGCCGAAGTGTTCCATGCCTTGGCTAAGTTGCTTAAAAAGCGCGGCCTGTCGACAGCCGTAGGCGATGAGGGTGGTTTTGCTCCGGCCCTCGACGGTATCGAGGATGCCTTGGAGAGCATTTGCCAGGCCATCCGCGATGCAGGCTACGAGCCGGGCAAGGACGTGAAGATCGCGATGGACTGTGCTGCCAGCGAGTTTGCCGTTCAGGAAAACGGGCAATGGTATTACGACTATCGCCAGCTGAAGGACGGGAAGAAAAAAGACCCTAACGGGAAGAGGCTGACTGCTGATGAGCAGATTGCTTATCTCGACGAACTTATCACGAAGTATCCTATTGATTCTATTGAGGATGGTCTCGACGAGAACGACTGGGACAACTGGGTGAAGCTGACGGCAAAGATCGGCGACCGTTGCCAGCTGGTGGGCGACGACCTCTTCGTCACCAATGTGAAGTTCTTGGAAAAAGGCATCAAGATGGGGGCGGCCAACTCTATCTTGATAAAGGTGAACCAAATCGGTTCGCTCACCGAGACGCTGGATGCCATCGAAATGGCCCACCGCCATGGGTATACCACTGTAACGTCGCACCGCTCGGGCGAGACGGAAGATACCACCATCGCTGATATCGCCGTGGCTACCAACTCAGGGCAGATAAAGACCGGCAGTTTGAGCCGTACCGACCGTATGGCCAAGTACAACCAGCTAATCCGCATCGAGGAAGAGCTTGGTGCGGCTGCCCGCTACGGTTATCCGAAGCTGAAATAAGCACAGCCACATATTTTGCGTTAACGGCCTGTAATCAACCGATTGCAGGCCGTTATCATGTTCGGCAGCCACATTGCGGAGCAACGCCGTCGCAGAAAAGCCGGTGCAACTGGAACAAGGCGGCAGGCGCCCGGGCATATCCGTAATCTATCCTCTATTTATTTGCCAGTTCGGGAAATTAGCATTAACTTTGCACCGCTTTTCAACAGAAGATCATAAGGTGAACACATGAAGAAATACATCATTGACTTGACAGTGAGGGCAGCCGAGCACATCGGGACGAAGCATGTACTGCTGAAGCTCACCGACGGGCGACCGCTCCCGGAAATGTTGCCGGGGCAATTTGTCGAAGTGCGCGTAGACGGTTCGCCCTCTACATTCCTGCGCCGCCCCATTTCCATCAACTTTGTAGACAGGCAGGCCAACGAATTGTGGCTGCTCGTGGCTGCCGTGGGCGACGGTACGCGGCAACTGTGTGCGCTGAAAGCCGGCGACATGCTGAACTGCGTGTTGCCTCTCGGCAACAGTTTTACGATGCCCGTTGCCGCAAGCGAGCGGGTATTGCTCGTCGGCGGAGGCGTGGGCGTGGCCCCGTTGCTCTACATGGGGGCTGCGATGAGGCAGGCGGGCTGCGAACCTACTTTCCTGTTGGGGGCACGCACCAAGGCCGACTTGATGGAGATGGAAGAATTCAAGAAGTACGGCCGCCTATTCGTCACGACGGAAGACGGGAGCGAAGGCGAGAAAGGCTTTGTTACAGACCATTCTATTCTGAGCAGCGAACACTACGACCGCATCTCTACTTGCGGGCCGCAACCGATGATGGCAGCCGTGGCCCGCTTCGCTTCGAAAGCCGGTACCGACTGCGAGGCATCGCTCGAGAACATGATGGCTTGCGGAATCGGTGCTTGCCTGTGCTGCGTGGAGAAGACCACCGAAGGCAATCTGTGTGTATGTAAGGAAGGGCCTGTGTTTAATACGAAAAAACTATTATGGCAGATTTAAAGGTTAATATCAACGGTCTTGAATTGAAGAATCCCGTAATGACCGCATCGGGAACGTTCGGATATGGACTCGAGTTCGCCGACTTCATCCCGTTAGACGGTCTCGGCGGCATCATCGTAAAGGGCACTACGCTGAATCCGCGCGAGGGAAACGACTATCCCCGCATGGCCGAGACAGCACAGGGCATGCTGAACTGCGTGGGTTTGCAGAACAAGGGGGCAGACTATTTCTGTGAACAGATTTATCCGCAAATAAAGGATATAGATACGAACATGATTGTAAACGTGAGCGGTTCGTCGCCCGGCGACTATGCCGAGTGTGCTGCCCGCATCGACGCGTTGGAGAAGATTCCTGCCATCGAGCTGAATATCTCCTGCCCCAACGTGAAAGATGGAGGCATGGCCTTCGGCGTAACCTGTGCCGGTGCGGCGAGCGTAGTGAAAGCCGTGAGGGCGCGGTATCATAAGACGTTAATCGTAAAGCTCTCGCCCAATGTCACCGATATAGCCGAAATAGCCCGTGCCTGTGAGGCGGAAGGAGCCGACAGCGTTTCGCTCATCAACACCCTTATGGGCATGGCTGTCGACATAGAGAAGCGCCGCACGCTGCTGAGCATCAATACCGGCGGCCTCAGCGGTCCGGCGGTTAAGCCGGTAGCCCTGCGCATGGTATGGCAGGTGGCCAAGGCCGTAAAGATACCTGTAATCGGTTTAGGAGGAATCAGTACGGCCACGGATGCACTCGAGTTTATGATGGCAGGCGCGACGGCTATCCAGATAGGTACAGCCAACTTCTTGGATCCCGCCGTGACGATAAAGGTGCGCGACGGCATCAACAACTGGCTTGATGCGCATGGATGCCAGGCGGTTACGGAAATCATCGGGACACTGGATGATTAAAAAAACTTTGTTTTTTGATATAAAACCGCAATATTTGATATAAATAGATCAAGTATTGCGGCTTTTTCGTATATTTGCGCGAATTATATATTAACTATCTATAAACTATAATGAAGGCTAAAACATCTACTAAATTATTGTTGACCCTGCTGCTGGCAGGGGCAAGCATGAATGTCGATGCCCAGCAGCTCGCTTTCCCGGGGGCACAAGGGTGGGGCCGCTTCGCTACCGGTGGGCGGACAGGTTCCGTTTATCACGTGACTAATCTGGACGACAGCGGAATAGGTTCGCTGCGCGATGCCGTAAGCGTGGCCAACCGCATCATCGTCTTCGACGTGGCGGGTGTCATCAAGCTGAACAGCCGGCTGGTAGTAAAGAACAACCTGTACCTGGCCGGGCAGACGGCACCCGGGGAGGGCATCACCGTTTATGGCGACGGCGTATCGTTCTCGGGTGCATCCAACATCATCGTCCGCTACATGCGTTTCCGTATGGGGCACAACGGGACGTCGGGAAAGGACTGTGCAGGCATTGCCAACGGCTATAATATGATATTCGACCACTGTTCGTTTGCTTGGGGGCTCGACGAAACATTCTCCATCAATCCCGACGGGAAAGGCATAACGCCGCGCAACATCACGCTCTCCAACAGTATCGTAGGGCAAGGGTTGATGACCCACTCGGCCGGCGGACTGCTGCAAACCGACTCGGTTACCATCTACCGTACGCTGCTCTGTGACAATAGCACCCGCAATTTTAAGATAAAAGGCACCAACCAGTATACCAACAATATCGTGTACAACTGGAAAAACGGTGCTTATATCATGGGCGGCGACTCGGAAGGCGAATCGTTCTGCAACATCGAGGGCAACCTCTTCATCAACGGCCCGGCCGTGGGCGGCGATGCCTTTACGGGTGGTAACGCCAACTTCCATTTCTATGGCAACGACAACTGGCAAGACAGCAACCGCGACGGCATATACAATCCGTCGGCGGTGAGCAATTACTCGGCGGCCGACCGCAAGAGTGCGCCTTATGACTATCCGGAACTGGAAACATGGGAAGGAAACACGCTGATAGAGAACCTGCTGCCTACGGTGGGAGCTTCGTTGCCTTACCGCGACTATGTAGACTTTTACATGATCGATGAGGTGAACTCGTTCGGTACGAGCGGTGCGCTGATATCCAACGAGGAAAGCCTGATATACGGTGCACCGGATACGTGGACCGTGTGGGGCGGAAACAAGCGTAAGGATACCGACGGCGACGGCATGCCCGACGAATGGGAGGCTGCCAACGGTACAAACCCCGATAAGGACGATGCCATGACCATAGCTGCCAACGGGTATGCCAACATAGAAAACTATATCAACAGTATCTCCAAGGCCGACCGCGATGACTTCCTGAGGCCGCCGATGTGCGTGGAGCAGTCGGGGGCAACAACGTCGACCCTGAAAGTAAGCTGGCGCGATTATACGGAAGGTGAAGACGGATTTGCTGTCGAAATCATGAAAGACGGCGAGGCGTTCGCTGAGGTGGCCCGTACGCCTGCCGGAGCAACGTCGTGCGTACTCATAGGGCTTGAGCCGGGCACGGCCTACACGGTGAGGCTGCGTGCCTTCACTGCTGCCGGCCGCTCCGACTATACTGCCGGGATAAAGATGGCCACGCGCCCACTGGAAGTGGGCGTGGTAGACATCGATACCTATGAACCAGACTATTCGTGGGCAAGCGGCGTTACTGCGTGGGACTTCATAACAGCCGGGTGGAACGCAGGAACGGCAGTGTATACTGATAATAAGAAAGTGTTGTTTGGGCCGGATGGGGAAGCCTGGGTGGTGCTGAACGAAATGGTGACCCCGGAAACGGTGGTGGTGAACAGCGACGCCAATCTCGTTATCAGCGGCAGCGGAGCCATCGCCGGCGATGCCACCTCGGTGAACAAGGGCGGAGCAGGCACGTTCGCCTTGAATACCGTCAATACTTATAAAGGAGCCACCGTACTGCACGAAGGTGTGTTCGAGCTGAATACGTTGAAAGACGGCGGTGTGGCCAGTTCTATCGGTGCAAGCGTAGAGTATGCGCAAAACTGGATTTTCGGCGGCGGTACCTATAAGTATACCGGTGCGTCGACAGCCACCAACCGTTCGGCTAAGCTCACCGGCACTTCAGGGCTGTACATTGCTGACCAGGCCGCTGTAGTGACGATGAATGGAGTGGTTGAAGGTTCCGACTATTCGAGCGACTTCATCATAGACGGACAAGGACAACTGAAAGTAGGCACAACCGGATTCTTCGGTTACAAGGGTGCTACCGTCTTACGCGGCGGGACCCTCTACTTGAGTTCGGCGGATATTTCCAAGAATGGCATCGGCCCGTCTTACCGGATGGTAATGGCAGGCGGCCACCTGAAAACTGCCGGCGAGAACAACGGCTACGAAACCTATTCGTTCCCGATAATCGTTGAGGAAGGCACGGTTTCGCAGTTCAGCCCGTACCGCAACTGTTATATTAATAATAAGGTGGTGGGTGCCGGAACGTTGCAGCTCAACATTCCTTACCTGCGCGAATATATCAAGGGCAATCTCAGCGGATTCACAGGCACGTTGATTGCCAACGGCGTGTCGTCGGAAAAGCAAGGCTCGTTGCTGCTTTTCAACAGTTCGGCCGTTGATGTAAGCAAGTGTGTTATCCGAGCTACGGGCAATGCGCGTGTCTGCAACTGGGAGACCAATGGGGCGATGACGCTCGGCGGCCTTTCGGGCACGGTTGGTACTTATCTGAGCGGGTCGAGCAAGAACACCAAAAACTTCAGATGCACATGGACGGTAGGCACGGCCAATACCGACGAGACGTTTGACGGGAAAATAAACAACTGGTCGTGCAGCGGAAGCGGTTATACCGGTACGGTGAATATTATCAAGGCTGGTACAGGCTTATGGCGGCTCACCGGCAGCAACGATTACAGCGGGGAGACTACCGTAAACGGCGGCCAGCTGGTGGTGAACGGAACCAACGCGGGTACGGGTAAGGTTTCTGTAAACAGCGAGGCCATACTCGCCGGAACGGGCACCGTGGCGGGTGCCGTTACGGTCAATAATGGTGGTACGGTGCATCTCGGCGATACACTCATCAACTCTTCCACGCTGAAGCTTACCGGCGGACTGACCATAGCTGAGGGCGGTGCCATAGAGATTCCGCTTTTTGTAGAGGGTGAAAAAGCCAACTTCAACAGGCTGTCGGTTAAGGGCAACATGAAGATTAATGGCGGAGTGCTGAAGGTTGACATCACGCAGGCCCCTGAGATTCCCGATGGGAAAGGCTTCAAGGTATTCGACCTGTCGGGAGCTACCGTCAGCGGTACGGGCTTTGCTGCTATAGAACCCGGGCAGCCTTCCGATACGCAGGTGTGGGATACGTCGAGCTTGCTTACGCTGGGCATACTGTATGTGCGTGCGTTGGAATCGAATGCCGTCAATCATGTGGAGGCCTCCCCCGGGGCTCCCGATGCTCCGAAGTACGACTTGAACGGGAAACAGACAGCCGCGAAGAGCGGCATGTTCATCCGCAACGGGAAGAAATACATCGGCAAGTAAGGGCGTGCGCCACCTGCTATAGAGGCCGGCCTGTTGCCTTTTTGCTTCGGGGGCGGGAACCTTAGCAGGGGGCGCGCAGCGTCCTTGCCATAGCCCGGAAATAATTTGAGAGTGACCAAACGGCCACTCTCAACCAACACAAAAACTAAACTAGACTTAACTAAAGCTTATCAGGATTTTCACAAACCCCCGATAGCATTTGCAAAGATACAAACAAATATTCAAAGATGCAATACCTTTGCGGAATTTTTTTGTATTTAAATGCGATTTTTACAGCCGCACCGTTTTATTCAACAAGTAATAGTCTAAAATCGTCATGGCTGCCATTGCCTCTACAATGGGGACGGCACGCGGCAATACGCACGAATCATGGCGTCCGCGGGCAGTCAGTTTGGCAGGGTTGCCCTCCAGGTCTACAGTGCCTTGTTCCATCAGTAGCGTTGCTACCGGCTTGAATGCCACCCTGAAGTAGATGTCCTGCCCGTTGCTGATGCCTCCCTGTATGCCTCCGCTGTGGTTGGTTGCTGTAGTGATGCCCCCTCCGGTCGATACGAACGCGTCGTTCTGTTCAGAGCCGCGGGCCGCTGCTCCCGGGAACCCCTCGCCGTATTCGAATCCCTTTACGGCGTTGATAGACAGCATGGCCGATCCTAAAGCCGCATGGAGCTTGCCGAACTCCGGCTCGCCTAACCCTGCGGGACAGCCTTTCACGACACAGGCTATCACGCCGCCGATGGTGTCGCCCTCTCCCTTTATCTTCCAGATAAGTTCCTCTATCTGTGCCGCCTTTTCGTCGTCCGGGCAGCGCACGGCGTTCGTTTCAGTCTTGCTCAGGTCGTATAGGCGGTAATCGCGCTCCAAGGCGATATTACCCACCTGCGCCGTATAAGCCTGTATGCTGATGCCTGCCTGCCGCAAAGCCAGTTTGGCCAATGCCCCTGCCACGCAGCGGCTGATAGTGATACGGGCCGACGAGCGCCCGCCGCCGCGGTGGTCGCGCACGCCGTACTTATAGTGGTAGGTATAGTCGGCATGCGAGGGTCGGAATACGCAGCGCATATTCTCGTAATCCTGCGAGTGCTGGTTGGTGTTGCGCACGATGAAACCGATGGGGCAGCCCGTCGACCGCCCTTCGAACACTCCGCTTAGCAGCTCCACCCGGTCGGCTTCCTTGCGGCTGGTTGTTATTTTACTTTGGCCGGGCCGGCGCCGGTCCAGTTCGTTTTGGATAAACTCCATGTCGATGGCAATGCCGGCAGGCATGCCGTCGATTACTCCGCCTACGGCCTCGCCGTGGCTCTCGCCGAACGTCGTCAGCTTGAAGATATGGCCGAAACTGTTCAAGGGTTTGATTTTTGGATTATAGGGATTAGGGATTAATGGCAGTGGCCGCATCCGCAGCCACTCTCTCCGTGTCCGTGTTCGTGTCCGCCGCATCCTCCTGCGCAGTCGTCGCATCCTCCTCCTCCGCACCCTTCGTGGCTCAGGCGGTTGATCATGTTTTGTATTTCTGTGATGGTCGCTTCCCGGTTTTCCGCTATCTTCCCTTTGAAGTTCAGCGTTTTCCCTGCCAGCGGGTGATTGAGGTCCATCTTCACCTTTTTGTCGGTGATGTCGAGCACGCGGCCGTAGAAACGGTTCCCGTCTTCGTTTTGCAGGGGCACGATGGCATCCTTATAAATATGTTCCTTGTCGAACTGCCCGTTGACCGAGAAGACCTCGCGGCCCAGTTCCAGCACATGTTCCTCTTCATAGTCGCCGTAGGCCTCTTCCTTTGTCAGCGTGAAGTCGAACTCGGCGCCTTCCTCCAGCCCGGCGACCTGCTGTTCGAATGCATCCAGCGTCACGCCGAACCCGCTGATAAACTGGAACGGCTGTTCCGGCGTGGCCTCTTCTATCATTTCGTTCTCGCCTTCGCCGACGGTATACAGTTTGTACGTAACGGCGATGTACTTGTTTTGTGCTTTATCCATTTTTCTGTTTTAATGATTTAATTTGCAAAGGTAATCAAAATATTCGAGAAAAGGAAAAATAGCAAGAGTTTATTGCTGCGCCCGGCGATGTGCCGCCTGCACGGGCATCCCTGTTCCTGGGATAAGCCCAAAATGCGCAAACCCTACGGTTTCCCTTTCTCCTTGGACGGATTATCCAGGAGACAGGGAAACCGTACAATCTGCGTGCCTGCGCCGGAAACAGCCCTCTGTCTTCGCGTGCAGCCCGGTATCATCGAAGCTCTATTGCCTACTTGTTCTTCAGCAAGTCGCGTATTTCGGCGAGCAGCGTCTCCTCTGCCGTAGGCTGGGGCGGGGCAGGGGGAGCAGCCGGTTCCTCTTTCTTCTTGCGGGCCAGCTTGTTGATTCCCTTCACGAGCAGGAACACACAGAATGCAATGATGACGAAATCAATCATTGTCTGCAGGAAATTGCCGTAATTAATAGTGGCCGGCGCCAGTTTCTCCATACCTAAGTCTACCGACGGCAGGGTGTACTTGAGGTCGCTGAAGTTGACACCGCCGATAAGCCAGCCGATGGGCGGCATGATGACGTCGTCGACGATGGATGACACGATTTTGCCGAACGCGCCGCCGATGATAACACCGACTGCCATGTCTACGGCATTGCCTTTCACGGCAAACTCTTTGAATTCATTGATGAATTTTCCCATTGATTTAATTTGTTGATATTGATAACTCTATTTTGCCACGTCGAGTTGGCACTCGCGCCCTTCTTGCCCGATATGATGGCTTGAGATATGTCATGAGACGTGGTTTTTTATATAATTTAATACTACTTTCGGGTGCAAATATAGAAATAATTTCGTATCTTTGCGCTCGAAAAGATGAAAAAGTGCTGTTTAAATGCATTTTTTATAGAAACAACTAAGGATAAACGGAAGAAAAATAGTTTAAACTCTTAAAATAAACAAAAGTAAAATGATTAAAATTGGTATTAACGGATTTGGCCGTATCGGCCGTTTCGTTTTCCGCGCAAGTCTTGAAGCAGAAAACGCAAAGGATGTAGTTGTAGTAGGTATCAACGACCTCTGCCCGGTAGATTACTTGGCTTACATGCTGAAGTACGACACAATGCACGGACAGTTCAACGGCACAATCGAGGCCGACACCGAAAAGTCGCAGCTCATCGTGAACGGTAACGTTATCCGCGTAACGGCAGAGCGCAACCCGGCAGACTTGAAGTGGGACGCTATCGGTGCCGAGTATGTTGTTGAGTCTACAGGTCTCTTCCTGTCGAAGGAAAAGAGCCAGGGCCACCTCGATGCCGGTGCCAAATACGTTGTGATGTCGGCTCCTTCTAAGGACGACACCCCCATGTTCGTATGCGGCGTAAACTTGGACAAATACGTTAAGGGTACACAGTTCGTATCTAACGCTTCTTGCACAACCAACTGTCTGGCTCCTATCGCTAAGGTGCTGAACGACAAGTGGGGCATCACCGACGGTTTGATGACCACCGTACACTCTACGACTGCTACACAGAAGACTGTTGACGGCCCGTCTTTGAAAGACTGGCGCGGCGGCCGTGCTGCTTCGGGCAACATCATTCCTTCCTCTACCGGTGCTGCCAAGGCTGTAGGTAAAGTAATCCCCGAGCTGAACGGCAAACTTACCGGTATGTCTATGCGTGTTCCTACGCTCGACGTATCTGTAGTGGACCTGACTGTTAACCTGGCAAAGCCGGCTAAGTACGACGAGATTTGCGCTGCCATGAAAGAGGCTGCTGAAGGCGAGCTGAAGGGTGTGCTGGGTTACACGGACGAAGCTGTTGTATCTTCCGACTTCCTCGGCGACGCCCGCACGTCTATCTTCGATGCTAAGGCCGGTATCGCCCTTACCGATACCTTCGTTAAGGTAGTATCTTGGTACGACAACGAAATCGGTTACAGCCACAAGGTGGTTGAGCTGATTAAGCACATGGCCAAGGTGAACGGTTAATCTCTGATAAGGATTAAGACATTCTGTTTGAGAATATACGGAACCGCCCGGCACACCAGTGTCCGGGCGGTTCTTCTTGTATTCCGATTTCTTAACCCGAGTCCGGGATAAGCATCTCCCGTTATTCCGGCTTGCAACGCCCTCTTTGCGTTGTAACAGCCCTGCCTGTACAGGGCCGGGGGATACACGCTGTTTTGATTTTTGGC
>DBRC01000028.1:27525-41095 GCA_002305505.1 Prevotella sp. UBA1378
TATTTCCGAGATTTATTGCAATAATTCTCTCATTTATTGCAATAAATCTTTCCGCCCCATTACCCGCCTGCATCCCTTGGCTTGCCTTTAGGGCTACTGTCACTTCCGCTTTGCTGCGGAACTTAATTGCTTATCCCGGCCCCGGGTTACTACTTCAGGTAGCCGGTCTTGTCGGGGCCGAGGTAGAACCCCGTCTCCGGAGGCTGGTTGTAGCCTACGTTTTCGGTGGCAACGCCCAAGCGGTAGGGTATGTCCTCCATCAGGCAGTTGATGCGGTAGTCAGTAGGTATGGTAGATACGTAGAGGCGCAGTTCCTCGCTGTTGCGGGTACGGGTGAGCACCTCTTCGCGCCAGTCGCCTATGATGTCGGCGCTCAGGCAGGGGTTCGATTTCGTTCCGTTGTTAAACTGGCAGTCGGTAAACTGTTTCAGCAGCACCATCCGCCCCGTCGTCCAGTCGTATTTCGAAATGCGCTCATGGTCGAGCATCTCGCGCAGCAGGTCGCCGTCCCACCAGATACCGAAGTTGGTTGGCAGGCGCATGCCTTGGATAAACAATGCCGTATTGTCCCCATTGCCCTTGCTGTCCGGTTGTCCGTTCCCTTCCTTTCCTCCCCCGGGCAATACCGCTTCGCCTTTTATGTTGCGGATTCCGTGGCTGTCGGAGCTCCACATCTCAAGTCCCGGGTTTGTCGGGTCGATGTCGGCAGCCATGCAGCGCCCCACGTCGTCTTTGCTCTTTATCTGGAAGATGATTTCGCCGGTGGCAGCGTCGCGCAGTTCGCTGCCGTCGCGGCGGTTTTCGTGGCAGTCCCATACCTGCAGTCTGTCGGTTGCCGGGTCGAATGCCGTCAGGTGTATGGCGTCGCCGTGCCCCATGCGTGTGTTGTAAAGCCCCGTCCCGTCGTGGTCGACAGCCATCGCTCCGTAAGTGATTTCGTCTTTCCCGTCGCCGTCTACGTCAGCCACTCTTAGGTTGTGGTTGCCTTGCCCGGCATAGTCTTTCCATTTCGGGTCGTTGGTGTCGAAGGTCCAGCGGTTGGTCAGCCGTTTCCCGTCCCAGTCCCAAGCAGCGATGACGGTGCGTGTGTAATATCCCCGGCAGAAAAAGGCGCTGGCCTGCTGCCCGTCGAAATAGCCTGCTCCGGCCAAGTAGCGTTCCGACCTGTTTCCGTGGTTGTCTCCCCATGCTTTCATGTCGCCGCGCCCGGGTATGTAGTCGGCCGTTGCCATGGCCTCGCCGGTCAGGCCGTTGAATACGGTGATATATTCCGGTCCGCTCAGTATGCGCCCTTCCTTTCCGCCTCCGCTGTTCATCCCGCCCCACCGGCGGCGCATCTCGTTGCGGTCGGGGCGCTGCCCCTTCCTGCGCATATCCTCCCATTCCTTCCTCATCCTTTCCCGTTCGGCCTCCTCTTTCTTTATGCGTTCGCGGTTTGCCTCCATGTTGGCCAGAGCCTCCTTGGCGCCCTCGCGCCAGTCTTTCGTGCCGTCGCCGATGGTCTTCCCCTTGGCGTCGACGGTTCCGTCGGCCGTTTTCACCATCAGTTCAGCCCGTCCGTCGCCATCGAGGTCGTAAACGATGAACGGCACATAGTGGGCGCCGCTGCGTATGTTCGGCCCCATGTCGATGCGCCACAGGTGTTCGCCCGACAGGCGGTAGCAGTCGAAGAGCGTGTTGCCCGTGAATCCGCTGTGCGCATTGTCGTGCGAATTGGTGGGATCCCATTTCACGATGATTTCGTATTGTCCGTCTCCGTCCACGTCGCCAGCGCTGGCGTCGTTTGCCGTGTAGCTGTATTTCCGTCCGTCGGGCGAAATGCCGTCGGCCGGTTTAGCCAGCGGTATGGGGATGTATCCGCAGGGTGCGCCGGCTTTCAGCGTATAGCTGCCGTTGATGCCCCCGCCCCGTATTTCGTAGGTGGCGTCGGTGGCCAGTGGGGCGTTGTCGGTGAAAAACGTCCCGCCCGTGGTCAGTGGGCGCGCGTTCAGTTTTTCCCCGTTGCGGTAGACGTCGTAAGCCTGCCCTTTCTTGTCGGACGCCAGTGTCCGCCAGCTTACGGTGACACACCCTTCGCCTTGCCGTACTGCCACGACACCGCGGCCGAGGCGTTCGCGGTTTATCCTGTTCATGTCGTAACGGGGCTGGCACCATGCCGCAATGGCTGCCGACAAGGCAAGGGTCATCATGATTCTTCGTTCCATTTGTTTTATTATTTAGTAGTTATGATTATATTTTTGACGTCCAGACGCCGTGTAAGTTTAATTACTTATGCACTTTTTTTACCGTCAAAAATAGTTTCTCGAAAAAAATATATACCTTTGTAGCCGTCATACATAGTTTTATAATAACAGAGCATGAAGGAATTTGTAATATCCGAGGCAAAGGCCGAGACTGCTGTCCTTGTGGGATTGGTCACCAAGGAGCAGGACGAGGCCAAGACCAAGGAATATCTCGATGAACTGGAATTTCTGGCCGACACAGCGGGGGCTGTCACCGTGAGGCGATTTACCCAGAAGGTGAACGGCCCAAGCTCCGTGACCTACGTAGGCTCGGGAAAGCTCGGGGAGATAAGCCGGTTTATCCGTGACGAAGAAGACAACGGCCGCGAAGTGGGGATGGTCATCTTCGACGATGAGCTGACCGCCAAGCAGATGCGTAATATCGAAAAAGAACTGAAGGTGAAAATCCTTGACCGTACAAGTCTGATACTCGATATCTTTGCCATGCGCGCCCAGACGGCCGAGGCCAAGGCGCAGGTAGAACTGGCCCAGCACCGGTACATGCTGCCGCGCCTGCAGCGGTTGTGGACCCACCTTGAGCGCCAAGGCGGCGGCTCGGGCGGTGGAGGCGGGAAAGGCAGCGTGGGCTTGCGCGGCCCCGGCGAGACACAGCTCGAAATGGACCGCCGCATTATCCTGCAGCGCATCACCCTGCTGAAACAGCGGTTAGAGGAGATAGACAAGCAGAAAACCACCCAGCGCAAGAACCGCGGGCGGCTGATTCGCGTGGCGTTGGTGGGTTATACCAACGTGGGGAAATCGACGATGATGAACCTGCTGGCTAAAAGCGAGGTGTTTGCAGAAAACAAGCTCTTCGCCACGCTCGATACCACGGTGAGAAAGATGGTTATCGACAACCTGCCTTTCCTGCTGGCCGATACGGTGGGCTTCATCCGTAAGCTGCCGACCGACTTGGTCGACTCGTTCAAGTCGACACTCGACGAGGTGCGCGAGGCCGACCTGCTGGTGCACGTGGTAGACATATCGCATCCCGACTTTGAGGAGCAGATACGCGTAGTGGAGAACACGCTGAAGGAGCTGGGCTGCGCCGACAAGCCGTCGATGCTCGTATTCAATAAAATCGACGCATATACATGGGTGGAGAAAGCTCCCGACGACCTTACCCCTCCGGCGAGAGAAAACGTGACGCTCGACGACCTGAAGAAGACATGGATGGCCCGCATGAACGACAACTGCCTTTTCATCTCGGCCCGCAGGAAGCAGAACATCGACGAGCTGCGCGACGTGCTCTACAAGAAGGTGCGCGAGCTGCATGTGCAGAAATACCCTTATAACGATTTCCTGTATCAAGATTTTGAATGAAGAACGGGGAGGCGCCCGATTATTCGCTCCCCCCTCTCTACTAACAATACGTGTAATATGATGGATTATAGACAACTGACGCAAGACGAAATCAACGTGCTTGAAAACAACAATTGCTGGGCGGAAAACTGGGACAGCGTGTTGGTAGCAGAACAGTTTAAGCCTTATTCGTTCCACCGGGTCATGTTCTATGGCGATATCCGCCTGGGCAAGTTCGAAAAACAAGTGGAGGTGAGCAAGGGGTTCTTCAAGCATTCGGGCATCAACAACGCCACGTTGCGCAATGTGACGGTGGGCGACGATTGCCTGATAGAGAATATCGGCAACTTCATCAACAATTACAACATAGGTTCCGATTGTTATATCTCGAACATTTGCACGATGGAGACCACCGAGGGGGCAACCTTTGGCGAGGGAGCCGTAGTGTCCGTGCTCAACGAGGTGGGCGAGGGCAACGTCATCCTCTTCCACGACCTGAACAGCCAGTTTGCCGCGTTCATGGTAAAGCATTGCAGCGACAAGGTACTCAAGGATGCTATCTGCAGGATGGTGAAAGAGGAAATAAAATACTCCACCCCCGACAAGGGAACCATCGGCAATAACGTGAAGATTATCAATACAAAGGAAATCACCAATACCGTCGTCCGCGACGACTGTGAAATCAGCGGCGCCTCGCGGCTGAGCGACTGCACCATCATGAGCTCGCCCGACGCCAGCGTGTATATCGGGACCGGCGTCATCTGCGAGAACTCGATCATCAGCGACGGCTGCTCGGTGACCGACAGCGTGAAAATGCAGGATTGCTTTGTAGGCGAGGCCTGCCAGATAACCAACGGGTTTACGGCCGAGGCCAGTGTGTTCTTCGCCAACTCGTTCATGGCCAACGGCGAGGCGTGCGCCGCTTTCTGCGGCCCCTTCTCGGCCAGCCACCATAAGAGTTCGCTGCTCATCGGCGGGCAGTTCTCGTTTTACAATGCCGGAAGCGCCACCAACTTCTCAAACCATGCCTATAAGATGGGGCCGATGCACTACGGCACGCTGGAGCGCGGAACAAAGACAGCCAGCGGTGCTTACTTGCTGATGCCGGCCAATATCGGTGCCTTCTCTGTCTGCTTCGGCAAGCTGATGCACCATCCCGATACGCGCAAACTGCCTTTTGCCTATCTCATCGCCTATGGCGACATCATGTACCTCGTACCGGGGCGCAACATCACGACCGTCGGGCTTTACCGCGACATCAAGAAATGGCCGAAACGTGACAAGCGCCCGAAGAGTTCGCAGAAAAGCATCATCAACTTCGACTGGCTCTCGCCGTTCACCGTGGGCGAAATCGTACAAGGGAAGCAGATACTTGAGGCTTTGCGGAAGGCATCGGGCGACAACGTTACCACCTACAATTACCATGAGTATGTGATTAACGCCTCGTCGCTGCGTAAAGGCATCAAATACTACGACATCGCCCTGCGCATCTATATGGGAGCCGTACTCAAGCGTGCACAGAAAGGCGGGTTCTTCGCCAAGCCGGCGACCGACGTGGGACTCGGCGAGTGGACCGACCTCTCAGGACTGTTGCTGCCTTTCTCCGAAGAGCAACGCCTTATCGACGACATCAAAAGCGGAGAGATTGACAATATCCCTGCTGTGCTGGACCGTTTCAGTGAAATCAACAGCCATTACCGTGAATACCAGTGGACGTGGACGTACCGCTTGATACTCGATTACTACGGGCTCGCCGAGATCGACGATGCGGCTGCCGAACGCATACGGACCGACTATGTGCAGGCACGCCGCGCATGGATAGCTGAGATACGCAAGGATGCCGAGAAGGAATATATCATGGGCGATGTAGAAGAGGAGGTCTTCAATAACTTCGTAAACCAGCTCGACCAAGAAGTGGAATATGAGAATTGAATACAAAATAAATACTAAATGAAGCTTAAGTCAATTACAACTGCATGCCTCGTCATTGCATCCGTGATGAATGCCGGGGCAAAGGATTACCACTATCAAACCGTGCCCGGCGACTTGATGAAAACGCGCATCTACACTCTCGGAAACGGCTTGAAGGTGTATTTGTCAGTCAATAAAGAAACCCCGCGCATACAGGCCAATATCGCCGTGCGTACAGGCAGCCGCAACGACCCTGCCGAGACAACAGGGCTGGCTCATTATCTGGAGCACCTGATGTTCAAGGGTACCAGGCTCTTCGGCACTACCGACCCGGAGGCCGAGGCCCCACTGCTCGACGAGATAGAGCAGCGCTACGAGAAATACCGCCTGCTGACCGCCCCCGTAGAGCGGCGCAATGCTTACCGCGGCATCGACAGCGTAAGCCAGATAGCAGCCCGGTATTTCATCCCCAACGAGTACGATAAGCTGATGTCTGCCATCGGCAGTGAGGGAACCAATGCTTATACAAGTTTCGACGTGACGTGCTATGTGGAGAACATCCCGAATAATGAGGTGGAGAACTGGGCGAAGATCCAGGCCGACCGCTTCCGGAACATGGTCATCCGCGGATTCCATACGGAGCTCGAGGCCGTGTACGAGGAATACAATATCGGACTGGCCAACGACGGCGAGAAAGAGATGAATGCCATGCTTGCCAAGCTGTTCCCGGAACACCCCTACGGCACTCAGACCACCATCGGAACGCAGGAGCACCTGAAGAATCCCTCGATTACCAATATCAAGAACTACTTCAACCGTTATTACGTGCCCAACAACGTGGCTATCTGCATGGCCGGTGATTTTGAACCAGACGAGGTGATAGCCGTCATCGACCGGTATTTCGGTTCATGGAAACCCAGTAAGGCCGTGGAGCAGCCCGGATATGCACCGTTGGCGCCCATCACTGTCCCCGCCGATACAGTCGTCGTCGGGCAGGAGGCAGAAAACGTGCTGTTGGCATGGCGCTTCAAAGGAGCCAGCGATGCACAGGCCGATACGCTTGCAGTCATCGACGCTCTGCTGTCGAACGGAAAGGCCGGCTTGCTCGATATCAACCTTGAGCAGACAATGAAGCTGCAGGCTGCCGGTGCCGGCGTCGGGGCATTAAACGACTACTCGTTCTTCGAACTGTATGGCCTGCCGAAAGAAGGGCAGTCGCTCGAAGAAGTGCGCGGACTGTTGCTCGGGGAAATCGGGAAGCTGCGGCGGGGCGAATTTTCGGATGAACTGGTGCCTTCGGTCGTCAATAACAAAAAGCTCAACTATTACCGTTCGCTGGAGCGGAACGGCTCGCGTGCGGACTACATGGTGGATGCGTTTGTCAATGGCCAGGAGTGGGGCAATGTGGTAGGGCTCCTCGGGCGCCAGTCGCGAATGACCAAGCAGCAGTTGGTGGATTTCGCCAACCGCCACCTCGGTGATAACTTTATCTGTGTTTACAAGCGTCAAGGCATTGATTCAACGCAGAAGAAAATCGACAAGCCCGCCATTACAGCCATTCCTTCCAACCGCGACTTGTCGAGCGCTTTCCTGAACGAAATAAAGGACATGGAAGTGAAACCGATAGAACCCCGTTTCCTCGACTTCAAGAAAGATCTGGCCGTGACCCGGACGAAAAAGAACCTGCCGCTGCTGTATAAGAAGAATACCGACGACGGCCTCTTCAAAATCGTCTTTATGTACGACTTCGGGAAAGAAGACCAGCTCGACATGACTTATGCCGCCGACTACCTGAACTATATCGGTACGGGCGGAAAGAGTGTAACGGAAATAAAGCAGGAATTTTATAAGTTGGCCTGCAACTATGCGGTTTCCGTGGGCGACGATTACATGTCGGTAGAACTGAGCGGCCTCAATGAGAACATGCCGGCAGCGCTCGGCCTGCTCGAAGATTTGCTGCAGAATGCCAAGGGCGATACCGCGTCGTACAGGCAGTATATAGAGCTGTTGCTGAAATCGCGCGCGGAAGCGAAAACCAATCAGCGCAGCAACTTCCAGGCATTAACCCATTATGTGCAGTACGGCGCATACAACCCATTCCGCGTGAACCGCAGTGAAAAGGAGCTGTGCGGTTTCTCCCCGGAGTATTTCACGGGCTTGCTGAAGAAGCTCAACGGCATTGAACACACGGTGATGTACTATGGGCCGATGACGGAGAAAGAACTGGACGGCCTGCTTACGGAGGTGCATCGCACGCCGGAAAAGATGGAGCCTGTACCTGTAGGCCGGGAGTTTTCCTTGCAGGCCACACCCGGCAACGAGGTATATATCGCGCCTTATGATGCCAAGAACATCTACATGATGCAGTTCCACAATGAGAACCGGGCGTGGAAAGACGAGGACGCACCTGTAAAGACGATGTTCAACGAGTACTTCGGAGGCGGCATGAACGGCATCGTTTTCCAGGAGTTGCGCGAGGCCCGCGGCTTGGCATACAGCGCTGCCTCCAGGTACGCCACGCCGCGCCGCCTGCAAACCCCCGAATACTTCTATACGCAGATTATCTCGCAGAACGACAAGATGATGGACTGTATCCGTACGTTCAACAGCATCATTGACACAATCCCACAGAGCAAGGCAGCCTTCGACATCGCCAAGCAAAGTCTCCTGAAAAGCTATCAGAGCCAGAGGGTCACGAAGTTCGGCGTCCTCGAAAACTATTATTGGGCAAAGAAGCTCGGGAGGGATTACCATTTAAGCGAGAGGGTTTATCAGCGGCTGCCGTCGCTCACCTTGGAAGAAATGGTAGGGTTCGAAAAAGAACGCATAGCAAGGAAGCCCTACAAATATATCATCCTGGGCGATGAAAAGAACCTTGACATCCCCGCGCTGGAGAAAATCGGCCCTGTGCGGCGCTTGTCTACGGAAGAGATTTTCGGATATTAAGCAACAGCCCCGTTTCCCCTCCCGACGGGAATGGGAGCTGCATACATATTATTATAACTAAACAAACCCAGCCCTATCCTCTCGGGAGATGAGGGGGGATGATAAAGACAATTATGGCAACAATACCAGAATTTAAGTACGCTCCTATGTTCCAGACGGGCAAGGACGACACCGAGTACTACCTGCTGTCGAAAGAAGGTGTATCTGTAAGCGAGTTTGAAGGCAACCCTGTCCTGAAAGTATCGCCCGAAGCGCTCACGCTGTTGGCACAGCACGCTTTCCGCGATGTTAGTTTCCTGCTGCGCAGGTCGCACAACGAGCAAGTGGCCAAGATACTTTCCGACCCGGAAGCATCGGAGAACGACAAGTACGTGGCGCTGACGTTCCTGCGCAATGCCGAAGTAGCATCCAAAGGCAAGCTGCCGCTCTGTCAGGATACCGGTACGGCCATCATCCATGGCGAGAAGGGACAGCACGTGTGGACTGGATTCTGCGACGAAGAGGCGCTCTCAAAAGGTGTGTACAATACCTATACGCAGGAAAACCTGCGCTACTCGCAGAATGCCCCGCTGTCTATGTACGACGAGGTGAACACGCGCTGCAACCTGCCTGCACAGATAGACATCGAGGCCACGGAGGGCATGGAGTACCGTTTCCTCTGTGTTACGAAGGGCGGCGGTTCGGCCAATAAAACCTATCTCTACCAAGAGACGAAAGCCCGCATACAGAACCCCGGCACGCTCATCCCGTTCCTCGTCGAGAAGATGAAGTCGCTGGGCACGGCAGCATGCCCTCCTTACCACATCGCTTTCGTTATCGGCGGTACCTCCGCTGAAAAGAACCTGCTCACCGTGAAGCTGGCTTCAACGCATTATTATGACAATCTGCCCACTACGGGGGATGAGACCGGCCGTGCCTTCCGCGACGTGGAACTGGAGAAGCAGCTGTTGCTCGAGGCCCATAAGATTGGTCTCGGCGCACAGTTCGGCGGTAAGTATGTGGCACACGACGTGCGTGTCGTCCGCCTGCCCCGCCATGGCGCCAGCTGTCCTATCGGTTTGGGCGTAAGCTGTTCGGCCGACCGCAACATCAAGGCAAAGATCGATAAGGATGGCATTTGGATAGAGAAGATGGACGACAAGCCTTACGAACTCATTCCCCAGGAGCTGCGCAATGCCGGCGAGGGCGATGTAGTACGCATCGACCTCAACCAGCCGATGGGCGACATCTGTAAAGAACTGTCGAAGTATCCGGTGGCTACCCGCGTGAGCCTGAACGGCACGATTATCGTAGCGCGCGACATTGCCCACGCCAAGCTGAAAGCCCGTCTTGATGCCGGCGAGGAATTGCCAGCTTACTTCAAGAACCATCCCGTGCTTTATGCCGGGCCGGCCAAGACTCCCGAAGGAATGCCTTGCGGAAGCATGGGGCCTACTACGGCCAACCGCATGGACCCCTACGTGGATGAGTTCCAAGACCACGGTTGCTCGATGGTTATGATAGCCAAGGGCAATAGGACACAGGCCGTTACGGATGCATGTAAGAAGCATGGCGGCTTTTACCTCGGTTCGATCGGCGGCCCTGCTGCCGTGCTCTCGATGAACTCGATAAAGTCGATAGAGTGCGTAGAATATCCTGAACTTGGCATGGAGGCAGTGTGGAAGATAGACGTGGTAGACTTCCCGGCGTTCATCCTCGTTGACGACAAGGGCAACGACTTCTTCCAGCAGCTTAAACCGTGGCCGGCCACGTGCTGAACCGGGAACCTGTTTTTTTAAAATATACAAGGAAATACTTATGAGAGTAATAATCGAACCCGATTACCAGCTGATGTCCCAGTGGGCGGCCAACTATGTGGTTGAGAAAATCAATGCAGCAGAGCCGACGCCGGAACACCCTTTTGTACTGGGACTGCCCACTGGCTCGTCGCCTTTAGGGATGTATCAGGCACTTGTAAAGGCGAACAGGGAGGGCAAGGTGTCGTTCAAGAATGTCGTTACGTTTAATATGGACGAATACGTAGGCTTGCCCGAATCTCATCCAGAGAGCTACCATTCGTTCATGTTCGGCAACTTCTTCGACCATATTGACATCCCGCGCGGAAATATCCATATCCTTAACGGGAACGCGGAGAATCTGGAGGAGGAGTGCAACCGCTACGAGGCGGCCATCAGGGAATGCGGCGGCATCGACCTCTTCATCGGCGGCATAGGCCCCGACGGGCACATCGCATTCAACGAGCCAGGCTCATCGCTCAGCAGCCGCACCCGGCAAAAAACGCTGACAAGCGACACCATCATCGCCAACAGCCGTTTCTTCGGGGGCGATGCAGGCTGTGTGCCCCGCTCGGCCCTTACCGTCGGCGTGGGTACGGTGATGGATGCCCGCGAGGTGCTGATACTTGTTAACGGCCATTCCAAGACGCGTGCCTTGCAGGCTGCCGTGGAAGGGCCGGTAACCCACATGTGGACCATCAGTGCCCTGCAAATGCACCGCCATGGCATCATCGTTGCCGACGAAGCGGCTTGCGACGAGCTGAAGGTAGCTACCTATCGCTATTTTAAGGATGTTGAACGCAACAACTTGTTATAGTTTTATAAATCACCAAACAACAATTATTCATGAAAAAATCGGTCTTATTGTTTTTGCTTATGTTGGCCGCCGTGTCGATATATGCAATTCCCGCCAAGAGGAGCCTGTGGAAATCGCTGACGCTGTCTGACGGCAGCGTGGTCCAAGCACGGCTTGTAGGCGACGAACACCTGCATTACTGGTTAGGTACGGATGGCAGGCAGTATAGAAAAGCAGGCGACGTATACGCCGTGGCTGATGTACAGCAGATGCGCACTGCAATGCAAGCCCGCCGGATGCGCGGCGAAAGCAGGCGTTCGGCCCGTATGCGCAGGATGGCGCCGCAGCGCAACGGCAACCGCTCTGCCGTGTATACTGGAAAGAAGCGCGGCTTGGTTATCCTTGTCCAATTCTCGGATGAGAAGTTCGCTACAGGGAACAACCAGGCAAAGTACGAGAAAATACTGAACGAGGAAGGATACGTCAGCGACGAGGGATTCATAGGTAGTGTATACGATTATTTCAAAGCCCAGAGCCGGGGCATTTTCGAACTGAACTTCGATGTTGCCGGCCCCGTCACCCTGTCGCATTCCATGTCTTATTACGGCGGTAACGACAGCAACGGCTATGACTTGAAGCCCGGTGAGATGGTGGTAGAAGCTTGTAAGGCGGTTGACGGTAAAGTGAATTTTGCCGATTACGACTGGGACGGTGACAACGAGGTAGACCAAGTGTTCATCCTCTATGCCGGGCATGGCGAGGCCGATAGCGGTATAGAAAATACTATATGGCCTCACGAGTGGGCCTTGTCCTCCGCTTTGGAGAAGGAATACCCTAAAGGGATGGTTCTCGACGGTGTGACCATCGACACCTACGGGTGCAGCAATGAACTGAACGAGATGGGCACCATTACCGGCATCGGTACTTTCTGCCACGAGTTCTCGCATTGCCTCGGCTTCCCCGATACGTACGACACGGATTATGCCGGCTACTTCGGTATGGGCTCTTTCGACCTGATGTGCTCGGGCGGCTATAACGGCGATACGTTCTGCCCGGCAGGGTATACGGCTTATGAAAAGATGACCTGCGGATGGCAGCAGCCTACGGTGCTCTCCACAGAGGATGTAGAGGTGGATAACCTGCTGCCTATCAGCGAGGGCGGAGCTTCTTATATTATATACAACGAGGACTATACGGACGAGTATTATCTCATTGAGAACCGCCAGCTGACGGGATGGGACGCGAGCCTGCCCGGAAAAGGGCTGATGATAACGTATGTAGACTACGACCAGACCCTGTGGGACTACAATTACCTGAACTCGGTGGGGACGCTCACAGGCTTCCCGGACGTGAAGAACGACCACCTGCGGCTCACCATCTTCCATGCCGACAATCAAGACGATAAGCGCTACTGGAGTTCAAGCACGCAGTCTTATTCCAAACAGACCGAGACGACCGACCTTTACCCTTACCACAAGAACGACAGTCTGACGGCTACGTCGATCCCTGCGGCCACCCTCTACCATGCTAAGGCCGACGGGAAGAAACTGATGGGGAAGGCCATTACCAACATCACGCAGAACGATGACGGCAGCATGTCGTTCAAGTTCCGCGCCGTAGACAATGGCACGGCGGGCGATAACAACGGCGGTACCACCGAAAAGCCGGAAGGGGCGGTATTCTATGAGTCGTTCGACAAATGTGCCGGAACCGGCGGTAACGACGGCTTGTGGAGCGGCACCATTGCTTCGGGTGTATTCACCCCGGATAACAGCGGCTGGGTGTATGCTACTGGCTACGGCGCCAACAAGTGTGCCCGCTTCGGAAAGAGCGGTGTTGCCGGAGTGGCTTCCGCTCCTGCTTTTACTGTTAACGGAACGGCTGTGCTCACCTTTAAGGCAGCTGCTTGGGGCGGGAAAGACGGCACAACGCTCAACCTTTCGGTAGACAACGGCACGGTATCGCCTTCGTCGTTAACCATGAAGCATAGCGAGTGGACCGATTTCACTGCCACCATCACTGCTGCCGGGCCGGTGACGCTGAAGTTTACCCCTGCTGCCCGTATGTTCCTCGATGAGGTACTGGCTGTCGACCCGGCTGCCACAGCCATCCGCGACGTGAAGCCGTCCGGCACCACTGCCGTGCAGCGCATTTATACGGTAGACGGGCGTTACGCCGGTACCGATATGAGTACGCTCCGTCCGGGACTTTATATCATCAACGGGAAGAAAGTGATAAAATAACCCGCAGGGGTATTGATTAGGCGCGGATTACGCGGATTAACATGTTTTTAATTGGTTAAATCCGCGCAATCCGCGCCTATGGCATTTTCTGAATGCAAAGTGAAATTCCAGACAGCCTGCACCCGTTCTTGTCCTTGCAGTCTGATAAAGGGGTGAAAAGGGGGAAATCCGGGATATATTGCATATTTGTTTCCGTTGCGATGGTGATAGTCGACCATTAGCATTATTGGCGGCGGACAAAGAGAAAACCATCGTTTTGATTTTTGGCCATTTTTCTGAGATTTTTGGCCAAATTATCTCAGAAAAATGGCCAAA
>DBRC01000003.1 GCA_002305505.1 Prevotella sp. UBA1378
TAATATAGGACAGAATCGCCAGGGGCTGCATCCACGGGCTCGGCAGCACCGTGATTGTCAGCAAGGCATGTTCTTTCTCCCATTCATCGGCACCGTTCTTAATCTTCACCTTGAAACGGTAAGTCCCCGAAGGCAGATTGGAATAGCTGGCCCGGTTGTATTCGCCCGTATAGTTCCATTCGCGGTCGAACCCCTCGAGCATATAGGCATACTCTATGTTCTTCGGTGTGTCATAGGTGAGCCCGATGAAGTCGAGGCTGAATACGTTTTGGTTATACTTCAGCGTAATGTCCTTCGTTCTCGATATATGCCGGGACAGGATGCTGTCTGCCCCATCGGCCGAGATAGGCACGCTCCGTTTTAACACTTTCAAGTCGGTGAGCAGCACTGGGATGTTACGGGCCATGCTGTGGATATTTTTACATAGTATCTGCGTGATGCCGTGATTCCCGCCGAAGAGAATCTCCCCTCCGTCGGTCCTACACTCCGACTTCTCGTGATATTGGTCTCCGGCCGTGCCGTCGCCCGTGAAATAAGGGCGTATCTTATTATTGGCCAGGTCGGCGCGATACAGCCCCAAGGAAGAGCTGACCCATAGGAAGCCTTTACGGTCCTCCTCTATCCCGAGAATATCGTTGCTCCGGAGCCCATCGGAGTAGCCAAACACCTTCAGCGACCTGTCACCATGAGTATAGACCATTAGTCCGTCGCCATAAGTGCCTATGACAATCCGGCGGCCAGACATTTTCCTTAGGTTGACTACATTCCGGAATCTATCCGAGAATTTAGGGTCCAGGACCCGGGTACGCAGCGTATTCACATCTATATAATAGATATTGTCGCCGAAAGCCGAGAAAAGCATCGCCGTCGGCGAATCGGGCACAATACGCGTGATGTTGTTCAATTTCCCGGTGGCAGGAAGGAAGGACAGCTCCTTCTCCAGGTTAGCGTTGTAGATGGTGATACCTTTGAAAGAGGACCCCGTCCAGATACGCTTCCGGGCATCTTCAGCAATGGTCACGATATTGCCTACATCGGTGAACGACTTCATAAGCCGAGGCGTTCCGCCCGAGATGTCAAAGACAAGCAGGCTGTTCTCGTTGCAGGTCCACAAACGATTACTCGAATCAATGAACAAAGACTGGATAAAATTACCAAACTGCTTGAACATAGGCGATGTGCGTGAGCTGTATTCCGTAGCCTTACGCGTGCGCATATCATATTTAAAGAGCCCGCTATAGCGCGTACCTATCCACAGATTTCCATGGTGGTCATCCTTGATCCTTGTAACAAATCTCTCTTTGAGGCTTTCCGTCAGGGCCTTGTCTGAATCGAAGATTTTTTTCTTCTGGAGCAGAAGCTTCACACCGCTGTTGAATGTCCCCAGCCAAAGATTACGGTTGCGGTCCAGAAAGGAGCAGGTCAAGTCCATAATACCCGTATCCGGTATATCCTCCATATTAGGGATACTGATGAACCTGCCCTCGGCGAAATCAAAGAATCTCAGCTGGTTGTCCCTGGTTCCGATAATTACTTTTCCCGGAGCATAATCCTTAATGTACTTGATTTGGACATGTGCCAGTGCAGCCGGTACGTCGGGCGAGAATGTGTAGCTGTCCTTGTCGAGCATCATCACCCCGCCCTTGGTTCCCAGCAAAATGTTGCCGCCGGGCATCCTGTAAAGGCAATATACCTCCTTCGTGGCATCGAAATCTATCTTGCGGCAGAGATTCATGGAGGAGTCGAAGCACAGCACCTCGTTGCCATCACACACAGTCCATATCCTACCGCGCCCATCGACCAGTGCCGACTGTACCACCTGGCCTTCAAGTCTCATGCATTGTTCCAGCTGCCCGGCCCCTTTCTTTACTTCATAGATTCCGCCATAGCCATAAGTATACAGTTTCTTGCCGGAAATGAAAAACCCCAGGCAATATTTGCCCGAATGGCGCCCCATGTGGTAATTGACAAACTGCCACTTATCCAGATCAAACATCGACACCCCGTTCCCGGTGGCACACCAAAGAGCCCGACCATCAAAGTAGAGCGAGTTCACGTTGTCAGACGCAATAGATTGAGGCTGGTGTTCCAAATGGCAGAACACATCATAGTTCAGGCCGTCATATCTGCATAGCCCCTTTGCCGTTGCAATCCACATCAGCCCCTGGTCGTCCTGGGCCAGGTCCTTCACGTGCAGATTGGAAATTTTGCCACTGGTTCTCAGTAGTGGGATTTGTGCCAAGGCCATGAGATGCGACAGCGCCAAGGCGATCAAAACTATATATTTTCTCATCCGTTTTTTTATTATCGACAGATACGGCAAAATTACTCATTTTCTGTCTCTTTCAGTAATATCCTTGCCACAAAAAGCCCGCCAACTGAACTTTTTGGACAAAATTGCAATTTCATGGAACAAATGATGAAATATTAAAAACAATGTTTATATTAATCGGTATAATCGCAATAGTCTATTTGGTTTTTTCTTACTAATATTGCACCAGAAATCAAAACCGAAAAAAAATTGAAAGCGTTTCATCAAATTCTGCTGGCCTCTTGTGCCCTGCTGCATCCCGTCATGACAACGGGCACCAACCTACTCTCTGAAACAAGTACAGGCGGTACCTGCCATCTGGTAACAGAGCATATCACCCCCAAGCGGGTGATATGGCTGTCGGATAGCACCGGGAAATATATCCGCAAGGCTGGAAATCTGCTCTCGCCCTTTGCAGGGCAAGTGTCTGTAGCCGACACTGTTTACACCACAATGCTTAGCCGCAACGGAAAGAAAGCGGCCCTGCTGCTCGACTTTGGCAAGGAGATTCAGGGCGGCATCGAGATTGCTTCGTCCATCCGTGAAAACCAGTCGCCGGTTGCTCTGAGGATTCGCTTCGGCGAGTCTGTCACCGAGGCCATGAGCCCTATCACCGGCAAGAATGGTGCATCCAATGATCATGCACTGCGCGACTTCACGCTGAATGCACCATGGCTGGGAACCGTACAGACAGGGAACTCGGGATTCAGGTTCGTCAGGATAGAACTCGAAGACTCCGGCGTACAATACAACCTCAAGGCCGTCACGGCTATCTCCCGCTATCAGGGCTGTCCTTACCTGGGCAGTTTTGACAGTGACAACCAGCGCCTGAACAACATTTGGCGTACCGGTGCATACACCGTGCATCTGTGCATGCAGAAGTATCTTTGGGACGGTATCAAACGCGACCGCCTTGTGTGGGCGGGCGACCTCCATCCCGAGGTGATGACCATCCTGTCTGTATTCGGACAGAACGATGCCGTCAACCGCAGTCTCGACTTTGCACGCGACGACACCCCGCTGCCGGGATGGATGAATGGCATGTGCTCATACTCTCTATGGTGGATTATCATTCAGCGCGACCTTTATATGTATCAAGGCAACAGGGCATACCTGGAATCGCAACACAAATACCTGAAGGGGCTGCTGGCACAGGTGTGCGGTCTCATCGGCAAAGACGGCCGCGAACAGCTCAACGGCACCCGCTTCCTCGACTGGCCCACGTCTGAGCGGGAAGATGTAATCAACTCTGGCCTGCAATCCTTGTGCTGCATGGCCGTAAAGGCCGGTGCAGAGCTGGGCAGGGCCCTGGGCGATGACGAACTGGTCGGGATGTGCGTCAAGACTGTTGCCAGACTGGAGAAAGTCAGTGTCAGCAACTGCAACAACAAGGAGGCTGCCGCCCTGAAGATTCTGGCCGGACTGAGCAAGAACGACGAAGACCAGAACGTAATACTCAAGGACGGTGCCCACGGCTTCTCCACCTTCTATGGATACTACATGCTGGAAGCCCTGGCCAGGAGCGGCAGATACGACGAGGCCTCCAGCCTTATATCAAGATACTGGGGCGGGATGATTGACCTTGGAGCCACTACATTCTGGGAGGAACTCAACTACGGCGACATAGCCAAGGCGGGGCGCATAGACGACTTCGTGCCCGACGGCCAATACGACATCCATGCCGACGGGGGGAACTACTGCTATAAAGGGCTCAGGATGAGTCTTTGTCACGGATGGGCATCGGGGGTGACGCCGTGGATGAGCCGGTACATCCTGGGCATTACTCCCACAGAGCCGGGATGCCGCACCGTCGTCGTAGAGCCCCACCTGAGCGGATGCAACCGCGTGAAAGGAACATTCCCCACGCCACTGGGCATCATCGAGGTGAACCACCGCAAAGATGCCGACGGCCAAATATACAGCACCGTCACCGCCCCTAAGGGTATGCGCATCATCTTGAAAAATGCCGTGCCCGAAGCCACCGCCGGCACAGGGCAGCAGTCTGCCCCATAAAATAATACAAAAGCCGGGAATCCCACAAATATTAATGACATTTATTATTCACTTTAAATATTAGCTTATGAAAAAATTAATCACACTGGTATGCGGCATGCTCTGCATGTTTGCATGGGCGCGGACAATGATGAGCCCTACGGCTGCCACAAAACCCGCCAAGGAGAGTAAAGTTAAAGCCGCCATCACGCGAGGCACTGATTTCCAGACGATATGGGTTCTGGGAGAACTCGGTATCCCGCAGGAAGACGGTACCGAGAACCAGGTTGGCTATCGCCCCGACCTGGGCATTAAGATGAACACCGCCGACGGCATAGTATACACTGCCACGGTACACTTCTTCAACATCGCCGGCGACCCCGTACACAACTTCGGCTTCTGTGCCAAAGAGGAGCTGGCTTCCGGCCCCGGCGACTGGGATTACATCAATAACGACCGTATCGGTGCTGCAGAACCAGAGACAACCGTCAACTTCGGGCAACCCATGAAGATAGGCGAGCGTGCTGTCTCTAAGGAAAATTTTTTCAAGATTGCTACGGGCACCTATCTGGTGACGCTTAACATGGAAGAGAAGACCATGACGGCCACCCCTACAACCGACTACCTACACCTATATATCATGGGCAGCGGTGTCAAGGGACAGGCCAATGCTGCCAACCAAGGTACCGAGTTTATGACCGCCGACGGCAAAAACTTCAAAAAGCAGGTGACCTTCGAGAGCACAGACGGGGCCGATGCCACCTTTACTTTCTCTACCAAGCTGGCGGCCGATGCCAACGACTGGGAGGCTATAGCCGACAGGCGCTTCGGTGCCACAGCCGCCAACACACCTGTGGTACTGAACAAGGAGATTGCTTTTGGCGACATGGGCACATCCAGGGACAACGGATTCACCATCCCCGCAGGCACGTACGAGATGTCTGTCAACATGGAAACCATGACTATGAAGGTTATCCCGCAGCAATTCCCTCCCCTCTATGTCATGGGGCGAATCGCAGGCCAGGTATGGGCCGCTAATCAAGGCACAGCCATGGAGACCAAAGACGGGAACATCTACACGCTGCAAGCTGTATTCCAAAAAGCGGAGGACAGGAGCAGGGCTACCTTCGGATTCACGACCAAGCTCGCCGGGGGCAGCGACTGGAACCAGATTGCCGACTATCGTATCGGCTACACGGAGTCTTACGGCAACGACGGATATCCCGTTCCCTTCGGCAAGAAGATTACGCTCGGAAAACAGGGAAAGGCCTCAAAGGAGAACTTCCTGGGGGTACCTGACGGCGAATACAAGATTACCGTGAACCTCGCCGAGAACACTTGTGTCGTGGAACCTGTGGGCCAAATCTATGACAGGCTCTACATTATGGGCAACACCGTTACCGTAGACGCCCAAGGCAACAAGAAGTACCAAGTATGGGCCGCCGACCAGGGTACCGAGCTCTACACACACGACTTCAATACCTATACCGGCCGCGTAACCTTCGAGGACGATCAGGCCAATGCCACCGTCACCTTCGGATTCACGACCAAACTTGGTGCAGACTTCACCAAGTGGGACGACATTGCCGCCAGCCGGTTTGGCGCACAAGCCAACAATACCGACGTAATTCTCGACACCGACATGCAGTGCGGCGACTACCTCGCATCCAAGGAGAACTTCTTCCGCATTGCTACAGGGACATACGATGTGACGGTAGACCTCACCACACGCAAGCTCCGCATCTCCAAGGTGCCCTTTACACCGGTCTATGTGCTCGGGCGCATAGCCTATGAGAAAGAAGGGGCCTTGTACAACCAGCCATGGTCGCCCAGGCAGGGACAGCAGCTGCAAACAGAGGACGGCAATACCTATACCGGACTGATCAACGTAGAAGACGATCTCGGCAACGCCTATCTCACCATCGGGTTCTCTACCAAGCTGTCACTCAACGAGGGCGACTGGGACGGCATTGCCAACAATCGCTTTGCCGCCATGACCGAAGGCGGTGAATACCTGCCCTTCAACACCGAGACCCAGTGCGGCGACTTCCTGGTATCCAAGGAGAATCACTTCAAGGTGCGCAGGGGCTCTTACAACATCATTGTCAACCTGCCCCAGCGCACTGTAAAGATAGTCCCGACTACCGATCCTGTCATCTATGTCATCGGTACGATCGAAGGAAAGAACTTCGTTGCCAACGAAGGGGTTGCACTGCCCACGGGCGACGGCAAGACTTACAGCGGCAAGGTGACCTTCAGCGGTGATGATGCGCAGTTCGTGCTGAGCGACAAACTCGCAGCGTCTGAAGAGGCCTGGAGCGAAATAGAACATTACACTTTTGGCCCCGAGACCGACCAGACCCCCATCGCAGAGAACGAGGCAACCAAGTTCGGTGCCTATGCCAATGCCTGGACCGTGATACCCAAGACCTACAACATCACTGTCGACCTCGTCAATATGTCCATCCTGCTCACCGACCCCAACACCTCGGGCATAAGCACGGCAGAGAGCGGCAACGGCATAACCGTATATCCTACGCTCACCAGTGGAGAGGTTACCGTAGAGGGCCGGCAGGCACTCGGCACGGTAGACGTATACAACGTGTCCGGAAAGCTGGTTTACCACAAGGCGGGCATAAACGAAAAGCAAATAGCGATAGACCTGAGCAACCGGCCAGCCGGCATCTACTTCCTGAAGGTAAATGCAGGAAAGGCGGTCAAGGTTGTTAAGAGATAACCCCATTACCTTGTTACTGAGTAACATCAATAATCACAGTGCCTCGCCGCACTGTGATTATTATTTCTTGATTTACAACGGCATAAACCCCGCACGACAAGATGAACATATATTCCTTACTCGCGGCAACGGGCCTCATCACACTACTGGATACCGGCCACACCGTAGCAAGCCAACCCGTAGACAGGTATACCTTGGAGAGGGTTTTCAGGTATCCGGGCGACTCGGTAGACATATCATGCTACTGGTACTGGATTTCGGGCAATATCTCACGGGAAGGAGTGGTGAATGACCTGAAGGCCATGAAGCAGGCAGGCATCAACCGGGCATACATCGGCAACATAGGGCTGCCGCCCAACGAGGCTCCCACCGGAAAGGTCAGGATTCTGTCAGCCGAATGGTGGGACATCATGCACACGGCCCTGAAAACGGCCGCCGAGGAGAATATCGAGATCGGTATCTTCAATGCGCCAGGCTGGAGCCAGGCCGGCGGGCCATGGAATGCCCCCACCGCGTCGATGCGCTATCTGGGCACCCGGAGCTACGATGTGGAGGGCGGAAGGATATGTATGAGCCTCGCTGCCGACAGGGAGGCCTCTGGGCAAACGGTCAAGGTGTTAGCCTATCCCTTGCCGGCATGCCATACCACCATCGGTCCTGCCACGGCCCTCATACCACAGGAGGCCGGCGCCATGTTCGACGGAGACCCATCCACGGCAACTCCTCTTGCCGCAGCCAACCACACGATTACCATCACGCCACGCGACAGCCTGTTTGCTGCCAGGTCGCTGCATATCCTGCCCGACACGAAACCCATCGCAGGCGCCCTGAAGATCGAAGTGAAGAGAAACGGGCAATGGGAAACCGTAAAACAGGCCGCCCTCAACCGTACCAATATAACAAAAAACGTGGGCTACGACGTGTTCGCCCCTTTCGCCATCGCGCTGCCCGGCATACGCGCCGAGGCCATCAGGCTCCACTTTGAACGTATGAACGCCGGATGCGGCATCCGCGAAATAAGGCTGTCGTCGGCACCCATCATCGAGAAATATGCCGAGAAGATTCTCGCCAAGATGCATCAGTCGCCCTTGCCTTACTGGAATGAATACAAATGGGTATCCGACAGCACCGAAACGAGCACAGGAGCCATACCCGAAGCAAGCATCACAGACCTCACGCCATGCGTTCAAGGCGACCGGCTCGAGTGCACGCTCCCCAAGGGGAAATGGCGCATCGTGCACGCCTACATGCAACCCACGGGCATCTGCAACAGCCCGGCACTCACCGACGGGCAAGGGCCTGAGGTTGACCGCTGGAACAGGCAGAGCCTGGCACATCACTACAACAGCTTCATCGGGCAAATCAGGGATCGCATACCCGCTGCCGACCGCCGAACATGGAAGACGGTGGTATGCGACAGCTACGAAAAAGCCACCCAGAATTTCGGCGACGATTTCATCACACACTTCAAGGCGGCCTACGGCTACGACCCCACCCCATGGCTGCTCACTTACGAGGGCACCGTGGTAGGCAGCCAGGAGCAGTCTAACCGATTCTTATGGGACCTGCGCCGCCTGATTGCCGACCGCCTGGCTTACGACCATATCGGGGGCATGCGCCAGCTGGCCCAAAAAGACGGCTTCAGGCTATGGCTCGAAAACTATGGCCACTGGGGGTTCCCCGGTGAGTTCCTGCAATATGGCGGACAGGCCGACGACGTGGCCGGCGAGTTCTGGAGTGAAGGCACGCTGGGTGACATAGAGAACCGTTCTGCCTCGTCGTGTGCACATATCTACGGCAAGCACAAGGTCTACGCCGAATCGTTCACCTGTGGCGGACAGGCTTTTGCACGTTACCCTCATCTCATGAAACAGCGGGGCGACAGGTTCTTTACCGAGGGCATCAACAGCACTCTCCTGCACCTGGTGATCTCGCAACCCGACGAGACCAGCCTGCCCGGGCTCAATGCCCCTTTCGGCAACGAGTTTAACCGCAAGAACACATGGTACGGCAAGCAACATCTGTTCACCGACTACCTGAAGCGTTGCAACTACCTGCTCCAGCAGGGGCGCTATGTGGCCGACGTGGCCTACTTCATCGGCGAAGATACCCCGGTGATGACCGGTGTCTGCGACCCGGCCCTCCCGCCCGGCTACCAGTTCGACTACATCAATGCCGAAGTCATTGAGAACAGCCTGTCGGCCGATTCCACCCACCACCTCTCCCTGCCTCATGGCACCCGATACAGGCTGCTCGTATTGCCCAAGACGGGCACCATGCGGCCGGCCCTGTTGCGCAAAATCATGACCCTGGTGCACGACGGTGCCATCGTGCTGGGGCCTAAGCCACAGAAGTCGCCCAGCCTGCAGAATTATCCGCGGTGCGACAGCGAGGTCAGGGCAATGGCCGACAGCCTGTGGGGGCCTGGCACGCCCACCCGGCTCATGAGGGTATATGGGAAGGGGCGTGTATATACAGGCCATGGAATCGACGAGATATTCCGTACGATGGGCGTAGCACCCGACTTCACGGCCGGCCACGACAGCCTGCTCTATGCCCACACCACACAGAAAGACAGGGACATCTATTTCGTGTCCAACCAAAGCGGCGACACCATCCAGTTCAGGGCGCAGTTCAGAACCACCGGGGCGATACCCAGTATATGGAATCCCGTGACCGGGACGGCGGAACCCGTGTACCAGACTGAAACCGATGGAACATATACCGCCATGCCCATCAAGCTTTATCCGCTCGAAAGCACCTTCGTGGTGTTCGACCGGACAAACGGCGGCACGACAATGCGGAAGGGCAGTTGCCCGCCCGGCAATACACCCCGGAGCTCCACCCTGTACACGCTAAATTCCCACTGGCGACTCTGCCTCAAAGATATGTTTGGGCATACCGTGAGCAGAAAACAGTGGACACTGGCCGACTGGTCTGCCAGCACCGACCCCGCCGTCAGGTACTTCTCCGGCCAGGGCACCTACACCAACACTTTCGTCGTGAGTGACATCGGCAGGGGAGATAAGGTTGAACTGGATTTGGGAAAGGTGGCTGTGATGGCAACGGTGAAGGTGAACGGAAAGTATGTCGGAGGGGTGTGGACCCCGCCCTGCCGGCTCGACATCTCATCTGCCGTACGCAAAGGTAAAAACTTGATTGAGATTCAGGTGGACAACACATGGGTAAACCGGCTGGTGGGCGATGTACGCCTGGAACCCGGGCAGCGCCGCACCACCTGCCCCAACAACCCTTACACTGTCGACTCACCGCTCCAGCCGGCAGGGCTTATCGGGCCGGTAAGCATACATGTCACACGGCTAAGAGGCCACGTCAAGGAATAGGGTTCACCCCACCGGGGGGACACGGGGAGGGCATCTTGGTTTTCCATTACAAAGGCCTTTGCAGGTAGGCCGGAGTTCTGAGATAATTATACCTGAGTTCGGGGTAAGGATCTCACGTTAATCTGGACGGCGGTGCCCCCTTTGCGCTGCAGAGGCACGGCCGTTGCAAGGCGGAGGCTATACCCCTGTTTTGATTTTTGGCCATATTCGCTCCATATTTGTATGTATTGCCTATTTGTGGGTGTAAAGATAGTCTTTTCATTCGGGTTACGCAAATGTTTTTACCAAAAACCTCCGAAAACACCGGAATCTTTCAATAAAAAACCTCCGAAATTACCAGAATCTTTCGATTCAATGATAACCTGTCCACCCATTCGGCTTTCGTGCCAATGCTGGTGACAGGTGGATATTTCCATGCCTCAATAATGATGTTGCCGTCAAACTCATTGGGGTGTACTATGGCTCCTGATGCTCTGAAATCACGAAGTTGTTTGACGGTCATCATGATTACCCTTTCTGGATCAGGATTGAGCCAAGTGTAATGTGCCAGGGCATTGATGCCACATACGGTAGGAAGCTGGAATAATGAAGTTAGATTGCTTGCCGTGATAGACAAGCTGCGTGGTGCTGCAACCTTGTCTCTGGGTTCAGCGAAAAGCAATGGCATACCATGGAACTCTCCATCGTAGAACTTGTACGCCAACGAGTCTCCGATGGTGACACCTTTCATCTGCGCCTTGCTTCGTTCTTGCAGCTGTATAGGTCTTCCTAATATGACAATATCTCATTTTAATTATTATGCTTCATTTTAAAACA
>DBRC01000075.1 GCA_002305505.1 Prevotella sp. UBA1378
TATATTAATAGACACTAGTGAAAACAAGACATAAAAACGATACTGACATACACTGAAGATGGATATACTTAACGACATTTTGGCCGAAATCAGCGGATTCCTGTGGGGCTGGCCCATGATTACACTGCTGCTCGGCACGCACCTGTACCTCACCGTCCGGCTGAAGTTCCCACAACGCAAGATTTTCACCGCCATACACCTGTCCGTAAAGCGCGACAAGGAGGCGGCCGGCGACGTGTCGCAATTCGGGTCGCTGGCCACCGCACTGGCAGCCACCATCGGCACCGGCAATATAATAGGCGTGGCCACGGCGATAGCCTTGGGTGGGCCGGGCGCCGTGCTCTGGTGCTGGCTCACCGGTGTCTTCGGCATATCTACCAAATACGCCGAGGGACTGCTCGCCATCAAGTACAGGGTAAAGACACCCGACGGGAAGATGCTCGGCGGACCGATGTATGCACTGGAAAGCGGACTGGGCTGGCGGTGGATGGCCATACTGTTCGCCGCATTCACGGCATGCGCCTCTTTCGGCATCGGCAATACGGTACAGGCCAATGCCATAGCTACCCTCGCCCACGAGACTTATCACATCCCGCCCTACGTCAGCGGAACGGTTATCTGCGCCCTCACGGCAACCGTCATCTTGGGCGGCGTAAAAAGCATTGCCCGCGTATGCAGCATGCTGGTGCCGTTCATGGCGTTTTTCTATATAATGGGGTGCATCGCAATTCTATTCATTAATGCACAGTACCTGTGGCCGGCCGTCAAGCTCATCGCCACGTCGGCTTTCGACCCGCAAGCCGTGGGCGGCGGCTTCGCAGGCTCTTCGGTCATGATGGCGGCACGCTACGGCATCGCCCGGGGACTGTTCTCCAACGAGTCGGGCCTGGGCTCGGCACCTATCGTCGCGGCGGCAGCGCAGACGCGCAACCCCGTGCGGCAGGCACTGGTGTCATCGAGCGGCACGTTCTGGGACACGGTGGTCATCTGCGCCATGACCGGACTGGTCATCGTGAGCAGCGTACTGGCCTATCCTGACATCGACTTCGCCAACGGGGCCACGCTCACTAAAGACGCCTTCAGCAAGATACCACTCATCGGCACGCCGCTGCTCACCTTCGGGCTGCTCACTTTTGCTTTCAGCACAATACTGGGATGGTGTTATTACGGAGAACGCGCCGTGGAATATCTAAAGGGGAAGCGCTGGGTGATGGTTTACCGCATCGCGTATATCGCAGCCCTCTTCGCCGGCAGCATCGTCAACCTGAGCATCGTATGGAACCTGGCCGACTGCATGAATGCGCTCATGGCCATCCCCAACCTGCTGTCACTGCTCTTCCTCAGCGGCGTCATCGTGCACGAGACGCGGAAATACTTATGGCGCGGGCGGCTCGACGAATACAGCTGACAACATTCGGGAACAGTACAAGGTGCTTGTAGCCTCCGTACAAGCACCTTGTAGCCCGACTACAAGCACCGTGTAGCAAGCGTACAAGATGCTTGTACGTTTTGGATTAAGGATTAAGGATTATGGATTAAGGTGTAATACTACAATCTGTTAATCCGTTAATTTGTCAATCCGTTTTTCACCGGCAGAATCAGCAGGAAACGCGTACCGCCCGTATAATGCTCATCCAAATGGATGATGCCCCCCAGTTTCATGGCCATCTTCTGGGCAATGCTCAAGTCCAGTTCGGCCTCGTCGTTCATGTCGCCGGGATTCTCAAACCAGTTGAAAAGACAGTTCCTGCGGTTTTCGGGTATACCCCCTCCCGTGTCCTGCACATAGATAGTCAGTTTATCCGGATTGTCCTTACAATTGCATCCCACGGCTATTTCGCCCTTTTTCGTAAACCGGCACGCGTTCATAATGAGCTTGTTCAGTATCAGTTCTACGACATGACGGTCGGACTTTATGAAAAACTCATCGCTCAACTCGCGCCTGAATACCAGCTTCACACCGTCGGCAACGCTTTTATTGGTCACGTGCGAGTCGATACACCGGCAGCACAACCGGTTGGGACTGATGCTTTCGTCCTGCAGTGCATGACCATTGCCTGCGTTCGAAAACACCATTACCTCGTCCAGCAGCGTAGCAATGAGGTTGGCGCTGAAGTTCAACTGGTCCGAAATTGTTTTCTTCTCGTTCTTCGAAAGATAGAGGTCGTCCTTGGAAATAAGTTCGGCCAAACCGCCCACCACCTGTAAAGGCGTGCGTATCTCATTGCTGATATTCCGCAAGAAAGCCGTCTTCATCTGATTTGCCTTTCTCACTTCGGACAGGGACACGGAGAGCCTCCTTATCGTCAGTATACAAAAAAGGCAAATAATAACCAATAAAATCATTACCGCTGCCATACAAAAATTGCTATACCTTTTTCTACATAATAATCATTCGGAAGCCAAATATAGATATTTTTTTGATTCGAACAAAATATTTAGCACACTTTTTGCGAAAAAACGGTTATAACTTGACCAACTCCGTTACGGTGAGTACATCGCCCACCACTTTAAACCGCACATCCCATCCGCCAAAGGGCATTCCGTAAACGCGCCCGGGGTCGTCATGATAATGCGGCCGAGGATCCAGTTCTAACACCTGTTTCAGGCTTTTCAGCTCACCGGCCGGAAACAAGCAGGCCAGCACCTCATCCATTTCTACCCGCAACCGCGCCCAGCCGGACTTATCGGTAAAGCCGCAGCGCACCCCTGCATGGCAGTCGGCATACTCTACGTAAGGCTTGATGTCGTAAACAGGCGTTCCGTCCATCAAGTCGGCCCCGGCCACTTCTATCACCATGCGTCCGGTATCCACTTTCACGATGCGCACCGACGACAGCCCGAGGTTGTTGGGCCGGAAAGGCGAGCGCGTGGCCCATACCCCCATCTGCCGGTTGCCGCCCAGCCGCGGGGGGCGCACCGTGGGATGCTTAGGAACTGATACATGCGCCGAGAATCCCCATATCAGCCAGAGGAAATCGAAGCCGTCGAGGCCGCGCAACGCTTCGGGCTGCCTGAACCGAGGTTCGAAAACGATTTCCCCGCGCAGCCCGCCCACCAGTCCGCTCTGCCTCGGGACGCCGAACTTCGACATAAACGGCGAGCGGAAAAATGCTATTGGTTCGATTATCATGACTGCAAAGTTAATAAAAATCTGCCATTACAGTATGATTTACAATGTTTTTACTTGCATAAAACAACCTAATTTCCCTAAATTTGCAGCGTTCAAACCCTGCTTGCCGACCGTGGATCTCCTGCTGGGATACCACCCGACCGGTGGCAGATGTCCAACCAACTACAGAAAAACTGATTACAGAAAAAAAGTGAAAAAGCCTGTTTCGCTGCATCTATTGCACAATAAACCTATAAGAACAGCCCTGCTCATCGGTATTCGAGAATAAAATAACACATCCACGCCTTTCGATTACAGATTACAGTTTAATACTTCTGTGGTGTACATTCTTTACTATTAAGCCGTAACCTGTAATCCCTAATCCAAAGCATCAGCTTTTCACCTCCACAATCTTCGTGGGCTGTTGCTCCTTGTTCCGGCGGTTAACGACCGTCACGACGGCTTGTGCCAGATTGAGGAAAGCCTGCCCGGTCATGGTATCGGCCTTGACGGCAGCCGGTTCGCCCTCGTCGCCTCCCTCGCGGATGCTCTGCACCAACGGTATCTGAGCCAAGAGCGGCGTGCCCATCTCTTTAGCCAGGTGCTTGCAGCCGTCTTTGCCGAAGATGTAATACTTATTCTCAGGCAACTCGGCCGGCGTAAACCATGCCATGTTCTCCACCAGTCCGAGAATCGGCACGTTCACTTTCTCGTTGCGGTACATATCAATGCCCTTGCGCGCATCGGCCAGTGCCACGCTCTGCGGCGTGCTGACAATGACGGCACCCGTGATGGCCAGCGTTTGCAGCAGCGTAAGGTGTATATCGCTTGTGCCGGGGGGAGTATCGAGGATAAAATAGTCGAGCTCGCCCCAGTTGGCATCGGCGATGAGCTGCTTCAAGGCACTCGTGGCCATGCCGCCGCGCCACAGCGTAGCCGTATCGGGATTCACAAAGAAGCCTATGCTTAGCAGTTTCACACCGTATTTCCCAATGGGTTCTATCAAGTCGCGCCCGTCTACATTGACGGCATGTGGCCGAGCATCTTCTACGTGGAACATCTTGGGCATCGACGGCCCGAAGATGTCGGCGTCCAACAATCCTACCTTATAGCCGAGACGTGCCAACGAGATAGCCAGATTGGCCGATACGGTCGACTTGCCTACCCCACCCTTTCCCGAACTCACGGCAATGATATTCTTCACCTGCGGCAGGAGCTTGCCTACCTCCGGGCGCGGCTTCGACTTAAATTCCGTTTCGATGCTTACCTCCACGTCTTTCGATATATGATAATGAATGGCAGCCTCTGCCGCTTTGACGGTCGATTTGAGGAACGGGTCGGTTTCACGCGGAAACAGCAGCACGATGTGCACTTTCATTCCGTTGATACTCGGCGTGTCGGCCACCATTTCGCTCTCTACTATATTCTTTTTCGTCCCGGGATACGTTACCGTAGCCAAGGCGTCCATGATGAGTTTGGGATATAGAGTCATATCGTTATGTTTTTTCTGATAATTAGCAAATATCGTGCCTACTTTTCAAACGCCACGGCGGCAGTCGGCACTGCGGGGACAAGCCATGCCAGCCATAACGCGCAGCTCCGTCTCCGGCCTGCTTTCACCGTGCGGCCTGGAGCCCGCTGCGCTTGGTGCGGCGGAAGCTGCGGTAATCGTCCAGCTCTATTTCCACGTTGGGCTCGGCAAGCGTGCCGTTGCGCGGCAGGTTGAACTTCATGTACTTGATGTTCAGGCCGCGTTCTATCCATTGTGCCTCATAGTAGGTCTGGATAGAGAGGATGGCCTGCGTCTGCCCGTCGAATCCCTCTGTATGGTAAAGGTCGTCCGTACGGAAAAGCATGGGGAGACTGTTGTGTTCCACCATATACGAAGTATAGGTGAAGAGGAAGTTCGAGTCGGTTTTCAGGTGGATGATGCCGCCGTCTACGAGGAAGCGGCGGTAGCGGTTCATGAAGTGCGTGCTCGTCAGCCGTTTCCTGGGGTTCTTCATCTGCGGGTCGCTGAATGTCAGCCATATCTCCCCCACTTCGTCCTCCTCGAAAAAGCGGTCGATGATTTCGATGTTCGTACGCAGGAACGCCACGTTCCCCAGCCCTTGCTCCAGCGCCTCTTTAGCTCCTTTGTGCATGCGTGCCCCTTTGATGTCCACCCCGATGAAATTGACGTCAGGGAACAGTTTGGCCAGTCCTACGGTATATTCGCCCTTGCCGCATCCGAGTTCGAGCACGATAGGGTTCCGGTTATGGAAATACTGTTCGTGCCAGTGGCCCTTCATTTCGAAAGGAATGTCGGCGATGACGGAATAAGGATATTGGAATACGTTCTTGAACGTCTCCATTTCTGCGAATTTCTGTAACTTACCTTTGCTCATTGTCTTCTCTTTTGCCTGCAAATTTAGGTATTTTTTCCCGATTACAGGCCGGCGGGAGCGAAAAACGAAGTATTTTCCGCCGAATTGGGGAGAATGGTGCATGGACAGGCCGCCTTACCTACAATTCGCGCATCTTCGCATCAAAGTCGCGTGCACCGCCGTGTTCACCGAAAAGCTTCAGCAGCAGCCGGCCACGCATGTTGGTGATGGTTTGCGGCGAGGTGGACGTCAACGTCCCTATCTCGCTTGGTATGAAGCGTAGCCGGATGAGCAGGCACACGTTCAGCTCCTTCGTGGTGAGCGTCCCCGTGCTGCTTAGCCGGGCCAGGAGTGTGGGTGCCTGCTGCGTCATCAGCAGGTGCAGTGCAGTCCAGTCGCCGTCAGTGGCTTCCTGTCCACGGGCAGCCAGCCGGTGGAGATGGGCCACGGGGGCGGCGGTCATCAGCTGTTCCTCCATGTTCCAGCCCAAATAGCGGGCATTCAAGCGTTCTATGGTGCGGTTCAGGCGACTGGTATGCCAACGGTGGTAGAGCACCACGGCTATGACGGCGCAGAGCAGCAGTATGGCGGCTGTCATCAGCACGATGACCGCACGGTATTGGCTGCGCTCCTTAGCTGCGGCGTCCGACTGCGTTTGTATATCGATTACTTCGGCGGGCTGGTTCTTCACGTAGTTGTTCTCATAGACCTCATTCAGCCGGCGGCTCAAGTCGCCGGCACGGAAATAATCGCGATGGCGCCAGAAATAGTCGATGAGCCTCTGGTACGACTTTGTCTGCACGTCGGTGTCGTAGGCATAAAGTGCCTGATACCACAGTTCGCAGGCAGCGGCGGTGTCGCCCTGCGCCGCATAAATATCAGCCAACAGTTTGTGCCCTTTGTCGCAAGGCATCTCCCCCAGCGCTTTCTTTATCAAGGCCACTGCTTCCTGCAGGTTGCCTTCGCGGAAAAACCTACTGGCCATGTTGACCATTGCCATACTGCGTGCTTCACCCTTAACGCTGTCGATAAGTGGGCGTGCCTTGTCGATATAATACAGCATGCTGTCCGCAGCACCTGCCGCATCGAACGCCGAAACCAGGTTGTTCATTGCGCGCACTCTCCACTCGATACTGCCGCTGTGCTGAGCGGCTGCCAAAGCCCGGCGGTAATAGTGGAGCGTAAGCTTCGTGTTATGGGCATTGTCGTTAATGTCGCCCATTACGGATGCCAAGTAGTAATCCACGTAATCATCGTCTTCCTCTCCCGCCAGCCGTTCTGCTTGTTTTATCAGCTGCACGGCCGCCAGCAGCCGCCCCTGCCCGTACTCCGTGATGCCATTGTGCAGCATGGCACGCACACGCCGGCGGTTGTCGCCGACGGAGTCGAAATAACTTTGGCTGAAGGCAATGAGCGGCCCATTATGGCTGCTCAGCCCGATGTTGTGCAGCGCTTCCGTGAACACCAGGCCATAGAGCGCCTTGTCGCGTTGCGCGGCAAAGCTGTCGACCCCGTATGCATTCAGCAGTTGGATAGCTTTGTAAGGCTCGTGGTCTACAGCAGCTTCGGCTTCGGCGAGCACAGGATGGCTGGGCTGTCCTTGCGAACAGCCCAGCAAAAAGAGAGAAAATATATAAACAGGTAATTTCATGCAGCTTGGTTACTAATCTTTCTTTTAAGTATTTAAACTAAACATGATGGGTACGGTGTATCTTACGCGCACCGGCTTGCCTTTCTGCCTGCCGGGCGTCCACTTTGGCATTTCGTTGACGACGCGCAGTCCTTCGGCATCGAGCGACGGGAACACTTTATTTATCACCTTGGCTTCGACGATTGAACCGTCGCGGTTGACGATGAACTGCACCATGACGCGCCCTTCAATCTTTTTATCGATGGCGTCTTTGGGATAGCGCAGGCTTTTGGCTAAATAGCTGAACAGTGCGACTGAGCCACCAGGAAATTCCGGCATTATTTCCACTACATCGAATACCTTCTCTGTATTCTGTCCTTTTTTCCCCACTACTGTTTTCTGTGCATGGATGCCGGTGAAGGCCAATGTGGCGAGCAGCGCAAGTACTGTGATTCTTGTTTTCATTGCTTTTTAATGTTTTTAGTTTGACATGTTATTTGTGATGTTCGAACGCTGCAAAAGTAAGAATATCATTTGTTTTAAGCAAGAAAATCATTACACATGATTACACGGGGAGATGTTTTTGATTACGGATTAGGGATTACGGTTTAATACTTTTGTGGATGCACCTCCTGCTTTGCTATTAATCCGTAATCCCTAATCCGTAATCCGTAATCCGTAATCAAAAACATCCTTAATCCGTAAAACTTTCCATCTTCCGCAGTTTCCGTTCGCGCAGGCGGCGGCGGATTTCCAGTTTACGGTGGATATAGCCGATACGTTCGCGGGCATGCTCGCGTGACAGTAATATTTGGTGACGATACACGGCACAAGCCACAACCAAATAGGCGGCAGCCTGTATCCATAAGGCACGGTATTCGAACAGCACGTCTTCGAGCGTGGCACCCATCGAATTGATACGCACAAAGGCACGGATACCGAACGTGGACGGGAACAGCCATGATATGCCCTGCCATACGCCGGGTATATTGCTCAACGGCCACGATATGCCGGAGAGGAACAGCAACGGTATAGAAGTGAAGACGATTATCAGCATGACATTCTCGCGGTAACGCACGACACACGAGACGACAAGACCAAACGAGATACAGGCGATAAGGTAAGGCAAGAGCACGCCTAACAACTCGCGGGCTTGCGCCAAGGCCACGAAACCGAACAGCCGCGGGACTATCATCGTGAGATAGGCTGCCCATACGGCAAACACCATGAAATAACACAAGCCCTTGCCGCCGACGATGCGGAAGACGCCTTGATAGGCCGGATGCATCGGCACCAAGTCGCGGTAGCGGTTGTCTTCACGGGCCGTGCCTGCAGAAAGCCCGATACCGAGCAACATCAACTGCTGGATAATGAGAATCAGCACGGCAGGCAGGATGAAACTGCCGTATCCGCCCGACGGATTAAAGATGGCCACGTCGTGTGTTTCGAGCGGCGCGACGGTGAGGTCATCCTCACGGTCGGTTTTATTGCCCGCCAAACTTACCTGTATCGACTTGTTCATGGCCTGCGATACCGCCGTGGCCGTCTGGTAAATGGCCTTATAGGAAAGCATGATGCTCATGTCGACATACACGCTCACCACCGACTGCTGCATGCGCAGCAGATTGGCGGAGAAATCGGACGGGATGTAATAAAAGCCCCGCACTTCCTGATTTTCCATCAGCCGCTTGGCCTCCTCGATGCTGTTGGCATAACAGGCCACCTTGACATCGGGCGAAGCATCGCACGAACGCACAAACCGGCGGCTCACCGACGAGTTAGACATATCTACAACGGCCACCGGCACCTCGCGTACCACCTCGTTGTTGTACACCCACGAGTAAAGCAAAGGATAAACCACCGGCATCACCATACAGAACAGCAGCACTCCCTCGTCGTGGAGCAGGTTCTTCATCTCCTGCCGCCAGATATAGCAAGCGTCGCGGATGCCAGTACGGATATGGTGCAGTAGTCCTTTCTTTTTCATCTTCTTTCAGGGAATATAAACATAGGTAAGCATGGCGTTCTTAATCTTCGGCAGGAAGATGAGCGCCGAAGCGGCAAAGGCCACCAAGCCCATCATCCACGGCCACGCCTCGATAAAGGGATAGCCGTTGAAGACCGCCAGCTGATAGGTCATGAAATAATAGCGCAGGGGGAAAAGATAGGCCATACCCTCAATCATCGGATCCATGCTGAATACGGGGAATGCCGAACCAGCCATCGAAAAACTGAGCACCGCCCAAAGCGAGCAGATGCTCATCGACATCCGCAGCGACGGCATCAGTCCGAACATGAATACGCCAAACCCTTGCGAGGCCAACACCATGAGCAGGCCCAGCACAAGCAACGACACGGTGCCGCCGCTGTGCGGGAAGTTGAGCGTGTGGAACACGTAGAACTCGTATGCGTAAGTGATGATGAGGAAGACGAGCGTTTGCGGCAGCAGCTTGCCCGTGATGGCTATAAAAATATTGTTGTCGGCCAGGCGCATCCACTCCTTCGAGCGCTTGAACTTCAATTCAATACCGATGGAATAGGCTGTAATGAGGAAAATGAACATCATCAAGATGCCGGGTATAAGCATCGTGGAGAGATAGACGTTATAGTCGGTCATGGGGTTGGATATCTGATGCAGGTCGACGGCTATGGGCTGCAGGAATGTAGCTATCTGCCCGTCGGTATACCCCTTAGCCCGCATCGACTGCTGGCCCACGGCTGCCGACCAAAGCGTGGTGATGGTCTTCAGGTCGCGGTAAAGGAGCGCCCCCGACGTGAGCGACGTCATACTGTAATAGTACGACACGGTAGGCTGCCTGCCCGACACCAGCCGGTCGGTCGTGCCCTTAGGGATATAAAGGAAGGCGTAGATTTTATTTTTCTGCATGGCATCGCGCGCCTCGTTCACCTCCGGGTAAAAGGCGACGACCCGTGAAGTCTGGAAAGCATCCAACTTGCGGATAATCTTGCGCGTGGCCGATGTGTTGTCTTGGTCGACAATCCCCACGGGCATATCCGCCGGCTGCCCTTCGGCCAGCATCGACGTAAAGAGCACGATGACAAAGACAGGAAAGACCACCATGCAAAAAAGGAAGATGTGGTTTTTCCTCAATATGCCGCACTCCCGGCCGGCAATCATGAGAATCTGGCGGATATGTTTCGGGACGTTTGTCATCATTCTTTTCTACGCTACGCGTCAGTCTCTGATTACCAGCGACATGCCCGGACGCAGGTTCTCTACATGTTCTACCGGACGGGCCTTCACCTCGAAGGTCTTCAGGTCGTACTGCCCACTGGCCTTCGTCGCTTTCCACACGGCGTAGCTGCCCTCGTCTTTCATATAATAGACTTTCATCTTGATTTCCTTGTTGTATGCCGGTACGAAAGCCGTAAACATATCGCCCACCTTCATGCCCTTCAGCTGGTCTTCGCGGATGTTGAACGTACCCCACATGTCATTCATGATGGAGATGGTCATAATCGGCGACCCCGTGCCTACCAGCTCGCCCACTTTCGGGTATACATCGCTCACCTCGCCTTCCATCTGGGCTATCTGCACCGTCTCGTTGATGTATGAGTTCACCTCCTGCACAGCACCTTTGGCACGGTTCACCTGTGCCGCAGCAGCCATCTTCTCTTCCTGCCGCGCCCCGTTACGCGCCATGTCATACTGGCTCTGCGCCGCCTTCACCTGTGCCTCGCTGGCCTTATAGTTGGCAAACGCCTCGTCGCGCTTCTGTGCGCTCATCACGCCCTCATCGAACAAGCGTTGCACGCGGTTGTAGGATTTCTCCGCAATCTCCAGTCCGGCCTTGGTTTGCTGCAACACCTGGTACGCACCGCGTATCTGTTCCTGCCGTGCCCCGTTCTTTGCCATCTCCTCCATGGCCGCCGCGGCGTTCTCGGCGCTCTGCGCCTGGGCCATCTTCGCCTTCACGTCGGGAGCGTCGAGGATGGCCAGCGTATCGCCCGCCTTCACGTAGTCGCCCTCCTTCACGCGGATTTCGAGAATACGCCCGGGTACTTTACTCGAAACACGATACTCGCTTACTTCCACCTGCCCTTGGATAATCTCCGGTTCGCGGCCGAGCGCGAAGAAACCGATAACTGCCACAATCACAATGACTGCTACAAAACCGATAATGGCTAACAGGATGTTGTTATGTTGTGTTTTTGCTGACATACGTATTTTTATTGTTGTAATGTGCCAAGCGCCTTCTTCAGGTTTACTTGACTTAGTTTGACATCTATTTCTGCATCTATCTTCTGCGACTGTGCCTGCAGCCATGCGGTTTGGGCCTCGAGCACGGTGGTGCTTTGTATCACGCCCTCCTTAAACCCGAGGTTGGCGCAGCGCAGGTTCTCCTCGGCCCGCTTGGTGCTGGCCATCGCCAAGGCCAGCTTCTTGTTGGCCTCGGCCACCTTGAAAGATACCTGGCTGACCTGCAATTCCACCATCTCGCGGGTTTCGTCCAGTTCGAGGGCGGCGATGGCCGTGGCGTTCTTCGAGGCCCGCACCTTATACATTACGTCGCCCCAGTTCCAGACCGGCACCCGCACCGTGACACCGACATTCCAGATGCCGGCAAACTTGTTCTGGAATCCATTGTATACATTCGGGTTGCTCACGGCATATCCACCCATCAGCAACACTTGCGGCAAGTTGCCGGCCTTGAGCAGGCTGGTGGTCTGCTTGCCCAAGTCGACCGTGTTCTGAAGCATTTTCAGCTCGGGGCGGTTGGCCATGGCCACTTCCATGTCGGCATCAGCCGCAGCTCCCCCGGCCAAACTGATATTCCCGTTGTTTTCGTCGGCAAGGGTCAGTTCTTCGTTCATCGGCAAGCCGCACAATTGGCAAAGGTACATCTTGGCCAGCACAAGGCCGTCGTTCACCTGTATCACCTGCATTTCGGCCTCGTTCACCTTCACGTTCACGCTAAGCCCCTCCGACCGCGTGGCCACGCCCTCCTTAATCATCTTGTCCACGTCGCCATCAAGTTTTTTCACCAGACCGAGGTAGCTCTCAGCCAGCTTCTTCTTGTGCTTAAGCGAAACGACCGTCCAATAAGCCTGGTCGGTATTATAAATGGTCAATTGCCGCTTTGCCTCCGACTGGTTGGCGGCCAAATCCTCTCCTATATCGGCCATCTTGTTCATGGCTATGATGCTGCCCCCCATGAACACCGGCTGTGTCACCATAACCGAACCGGCAAACAGGTGGCGGGTGTCCGTACGGAAGGCGTCTACGATCTGCTGCCCCAGGGCATCCATCCTGCCGGCCAGCTGCCCCAGCTGCCCGCCGAAGCTGGACGCCATCTGATTGGTAATACTCCCCATTACCGCACCCATCTGCTGCAAGGCCTGTGCATTGGCCGGGTCGGCCTTAGCTGCTGCGGTGACGGCCGATGCCAGCGACGACTTGAACAAATCCGACATCGAACCTACCGACGCCGACAGGCCGCTGCCCAGCGTAGTGCCCATGCTCGACAGTGCCGACTTCTGCCCGTCGTTCAGTATCGACACCTCCCTGCTCGTATACTCGTATGCGCCGTAAGCCGTAACGTGCGGCAGGTATTTCGTGCGTGCCGACTTCCTCACGTTCCTTGCCATTTCCTGCTTTATCTTGGAGATGCTCAGCTGCTTGTTGTTGCGCAAGGCCAAGGCACGGCAACTGTCGAGGTTAAGCATGCGCTGTGCTCCGGCAGGCAGGAGCGTCCCCATGAGCAGAATTGTTCCGAATAACCTGTTCATATCCCCCGACCGTTAATTAAATGCGAATGTCCGCGAACCAATCATATTGCCGTCGGCAAAGATGCTGACCGTATAATTGCCCGCACTGAGAAACTCGGCCACGCTCCAATAGGTGGACACCTGCACCTCTTCGCCCGTATACTCGATGTTCTTCCTCATCGAGTAATTAATCATACGGTTCTCGTAACCGAATGTACCGCCGCCGTCGAGCACATCGCCGGTAGGCGTGGTGATACGTACGTAAACCGTACGGATGCCGTTGCTCGCCGTAACGTTCTTCGTGATGGCGAACGATACCTCTATCGTCTTGCAGTCCTTCATTTTCTTGGCTTCCTTGCCGCGTTTGTTCTTGGCTTTCATCGCGATGTTCGTAGCATCGAGCTGCGCGGCAATGGCCACTTTTTCCGAGAGCGTGGCTTTCTCGCTGCTCAGCCCCTCTATTTGCCGGTTGCTTTCGGCCAGTTGCCCCTTCACGCGGGTATTCTCTTGCACCAAGGTTTCGTTCAAGCGGTTCAGCGAGTCGATTTCGAGCACATAGCTGCGCAGCACGGCGCGCACCGTGGCCAGCTCTTTCTTCAGCCGGGCTATCTCGCGGGCATCCGTGCTCTTCAGCCGTTTCAGTTCTTCGAGCAAGCGCTGCGTCTTCAGCTGTTCCTGTGTCAGCTGGGCTACAATCGAGTCGTTGTTAATCTGGGTTTTCATTTCGCTATACTGGCGCGCAAACTGCTCATACTCGTTCTCCATCTCTTTCTTGTCAAGAGCTGCCAATTCCTGCATGTCTTCATTTGCCTGTTTCTGCTGGTTCAAATTGACAAACAAATAAACTACTCCTGCTGTCAATGCCAAGATGACCACGACGAGTGGTATTACAATCTTTTTATTCATACATGAAATTTATTAAATGCTGCAAATTTAAATGTTTTCTACGAAAAAACAAAATAAATAAGACTGCCAAAGCCTAAACATTTTTAAATTTAATATTATTAGGGAAAAAATGAACAATTTTTAAGGTTGTCCTAAAGAATCAGCCCGGGCTGATTTTTCAGGACAGCCATAGTTTTTTGGGCATTGCAGATGGTTTCCTCCCGTTTTCCCAATACGGCGCGCCTGCACAATCCTGTGTTTGGAAAGCCGGGCAAAGTGGTAACCCGGGGTCAGGATAAGCAATTTCTGTCTTGCCATAAAAAGAGTAAGGATTGCTGCCTTAAAGGCAAGCGGTGGGCAGCAGGCGGATAATGTGGCAAAAAGATTTATAGCTATAAATCCGAGAAATATTGCAATAAATCCCGGAAATATTGCAATATTTGTTTCTGCCGAGGC
>DBRC01000038.1:0-401 GCA_002305505.1 Prevotella sp. UBA1378
CTGCAGTGCTTCCGCATGCGGCTGACGGCCGCCGCCTTAGAGGCCCGGCGCCTCGGACTGAAGTATTTCACCACTACCCTCGCCTCGTCGCGCTGGAAGAGCATAGAGCAGATAACCGAGGCCGGCATGGCCGCCCAGGCGGCCGTCCCCGGCACCACCTTCTGGGCGCAGAACTGGAAGAAGGGCGGTCTCTACGAACGCCGCAACCAGCTCCTGAAGGAATACGCCTTCTACAACCAGCAATACTGCGGCTGCGAATTCAGCATGCGCCACAACGACTGAGAAAATTTCACTGCGGAACTTAATTGCCTGTCCCGGACCCGGGGCTTTTTTTTTACTTTCAGAAATATAATTACCCCCCCCCTTTCTATCAATATGCCAGTTCGGGATAAGAAACCCGC
>DBRC01000038.1:409-21017 GCA_002305505.1 Prevotella sp. UBA1378
AAATGGCCAAAAATCAAAACAGGGGTATATCCTCCGCCTTGCAACGGCCGTGCCGCTGCAGCGCAAGGGGGCACCGCCGCCCGGATTAGCGGGATATTATTAATAGCTATAGCGGTAGTTGAAACGCCCGTTGGGCGCCACGTCGCCATAAATATAGAAGTCGAGTATGTCCAGGGTGTCGCTCTCGGGCACATGGTCTGTCCATTTGAAATCTATCTGCCGCGTGGCAGGCAACTGCTTCCTGGGTATGGCAAGATGTATCCTGTTGCCTTCGGCCTTGCAGGCAACCTTACACAGGGGTTGCCACTGGTATGCCCCTCCCCGGTTCCGGCAAAGCTGCATGCCTGTTCCGGCAGCCCTCACGCAATAGTCATAGCCATGCCAGTTGTCGCCACCGGCACCGGTGCTCAGCAAGAGGGTGAGCCATGAATCGCCGGCAGTGGGGCACGACGGCCGGATGCTGTCTGCCGTCTCTGCCATGAAGTAGTAGTTACGGCGGTCGTGGGCCACCTTGGCCACTACGAAGTCGTTGCGCCCCGTCGTGTTGACAATGGTATCCATATTGTTGAATCCCAGCGTGTGCTGGTGCATAATGTCGCCTCTGTCATCCCTATACTCATAGGGCACAGATAGCCACTGGCGGAAATCCCCCCCAATCTTGACGGTTACGGGTGCCGACTGCACAGGCACCCCGCGATGGCCTTTGTAACGCCGCATATTCGCCACGAACTGCATGTAATAGTTGTCGCGTACCAGCGGATGCCGGCCAGGCTCTATGTCTCTGTTGAACTCAGCATTGAAGGCATCTACGAAGCAGGTCTCGCCGATCCTCGGCACGGCCCCGGGGCGCGTATCCTGCAGATGGGCAGAATCTTTGATGCAGAACCGTTGAGCCGTCCACTCATTGAACTGGGTGATCATGAGTACCGGCGGATGCACGGCATGGGCCCTCTGCCACTGCTCGTCGAAATAGAGCCCGTAGGCCGTAGAGTCTGTCAATGCCTGCCCATCCAGGGGTGGCTCTGCCCCGCGGTGGTAGCTCTTGCCGATTTTCGTCGTGGCATGCTGTGCCACGCTCACCGACAGCTGCTCGGGGTGGGCCGGGTCTGACGACCAGCCAGGAGCCTGCGGATAAAACTCCAACCATGCCCATTCGTCCCTGTTGGCGCCTTTCATCCACGCCCACGACCTGCGGTAGGTAAAGAAGTCGCGCAGCACGGTGTCGTGTTCCGTGAGGCTCTTTGCATCAGCCAGTATCAACGGCTTGCCCTGATACCTGAACCAGTATTTGTCGTATTTCCTGTCGGCATAGAACCGGTTGTAGATCTTGCGTATCATATCCCCTCCACCCCAGTATGACATGAAGCACAGCTTGGGTGCCGGCATCTGCAGCGACTCGCGGCGGTCTATCTCTCTCATTACCTTCTCCACGACATCGTCGTACAAGAATCCGTTCGTAACGTCGAAGAAGAGGAAGTCTACACCGGCATCGGTCAGCATCTGGAGGTGCTTCGCTATCACGAAATCGTCTCCAGCCTTGTAATACCCCAGCAGCGGTTTGCCCCACCAGTGCATCTCCCCTACATCCCCCCACTGGGGATTTTCCGGATTGTCGGCCAGTATCCTGGATATGTCGAATATCGGCCGACCCTCCTTGGTATGCTTGCCATGCCACAGGTAATAGAACATACCCACCGTAGAGGGGCGGGCCAGCAGCGTATCCGCCTCCGTGCCGGCAGGCAATAGCTCGCGGCCCAGGCCGTCTGTGGCCACCCATGTATCGGCACGGGTGTCCCATGCCTGCCCATGGGCATGGGCGGCGAGCAGGATAAGGGCAGACATGAGAAACGGTCTTATCCACATAATCAGCGCAACTTGATAACCTTGGTTCCTGTGTCGGTCTGCACCTTGACTACAACGGGAGATTCCCCGACCTCAAGACTGATAGCGCCGGAAGCCTGCACCCCCCTTCTGGCAGATTTCAGTAGCACGCCCTGCACATTATAGACATCCACCGCGACACCCGATGCAACCGGGAGCTTATAAGCCACCTTCAGCAGCCCATCCCCGGTCCGCGAGGCCGTGATGCCGGGCAGGGCATCAACCGATACGCGGCCGATGCCCGTAGAGACTGCCGACCCTTTGTAACGATAGTTGAAGCGGCCGTTGGGGGCCACGTCGCCCTGATCGATGAAATCCATGATATCGGGCTTAGCGGGGGTATTGTCGGCCCATTTGAAATCCACATCACCGCCAGACGTGATGTTGAGACGGTTCTTTGGCAATGCGAAGTACATTTCATTCTGCTTCACGTAACGCGGTACGGGAGCGACGGCGGTCCACTCATACTCCTTACCCGCGCACCTCATCAGCGTATATTTGCCATCGGCCGGATTCTTCATCACGGCATAGTCATAGCCGTTCCAGCCCGTCTGATAATTGCAGTCGCTGTTAATGAACAGCATCATCCACTGCTTCGAGAAATTGAAATTGGAGAAGTTGGACGCCGTCCTTACATAGAAATACATATTGTCTGCATCCATGGCCACCTTGGCCGCCACGATGTCATTCCGCCCCGAATTATTGGTCATTGGGGCCATGTTCTGAAACCCGCCCGTCTTCCGATGGGTAATGTCGCCAATATCATCTCTGAACTCGGGCGTCACGCCTTGCCACTGTGCCATATCCCCGTCAAGACTGATTGTCTTTGCGGCAGAGGGCGTGGGGATAGGTCGCACCCCCTTGTACTTCCTTACGTTGGAAACCATCTGCAGATAATAGTTGTCACGCACCAGCGGATGGGTGCCCGGTTCTATGTCTCTGTTGAACTCGGCATTATAAGCGTCTACGAATACCGACTCGCCTATTGCCGGGGTGGAGCCGGGCCGGCAGTCGCCTAAGTCGCCCGTGATCTTGGCCACAAAGCGCGTGGCTATCCATTCATTAAACTGGGTAATCATTACAATAGGAGGGTCCTGCGCAAAGGCCTGCTGCCACTGCTCGGCAAAATAGAGGCCCTTTGGGGTGTCGCCGCACACGCCATAAGCATCAATGGCCGGTTGCCTGCCGCCATGATAGCTCTTGCCTATCTTCGTCGTGGCATGTTGTGCGGTGGATACGGAGATTTGTTCCTTCGTCTTCCATCCGTCCACGTACGTCCACCCACACGCCTGGGGATAGTATTCCAGCCAGCCCCATTCGTCGGGCTTTATTCCCCGCATCCAAGCCCAGCAGTTGCGCATGGTAAAATGGTCCTTGACCCCGGCGTCTACACCCGCCAGTTCACTGCGGTTGACGAACATCAGCGGCTTGCCGCCGTAATAGAACCAGTATTTGTCATACTCGGGCTTGGAATAGAATACCGACCATAGGTGCTTCACCACCGATTCCGAACCCGCATGGAGGGTATACACCAGCTTGGGCGAGGGCAAGCCTACGGCAGTCCTCCGGTCGATGGATGCCATGAGGCACTTCACGGCCTCATCGTATGTAAAAGCATTGGTCACATCCAGGAACAGGAAATCCACCCCCGCATCGGCAAGCATCTGCAGATGCTTGTCGTAAACAAACCCATCGGTGTTGACATAATAACCCAACTGGGGCTTACCCCACCAGTGGGGCTTACCTTCGGGGCCAAACTGCGGGTTGGCGGAATTGGCCTTCAATATCTCGGTGACATCATAGATGGGGTCACCATTGGTTCCGTGCGGACCGTTGCAGATAAAATAGAACATACCAACGACCCTGTTCTCCCTGGGCAGCGGCAAGCCCGACTCTGACGTGTTTACAACCCTGCCCAGCTCGTCTACCGCAACCCATGTATCGCTGTACGTATCCCAATCGCCTACGGCATGGGCGGCGGGTGTAGCAAGCAGCAGGGCAACGAGCCGGATGGTTAAAATTATTCTTCTCTTCATTTTATATCAATACTCTTTGATTATTCCCCAATCACTTAAAAATGGGCAGGCTTATTAGCATGATGCAACAAACCGTTCCGCTGTGTTGTCACAAGGCTATCTCACTGTCTATCGTGTGCCCGGAGTCGCCGCCTACGAATACGCGATAGGTACCGTGTTCAAAAAACCATCCTTCCTTCTCCTTAAAATATTCCAGCTGGTCTTTGGCCACATGAAACCGAATCATCCTCTTCTCCCCTACCGCCAAATGAACTTTCTGGAAGCCTTTCAACATCTTTACGGGCTGGCTCACAGCAGAAGGTATCTTGCGGATATAAAGCTGGGGCACCTCCTCGCCATCCCGGCTGCCGATGTTTTCAAGCGATACAGTGGCTATAAACCCCTGCTTGCCATCACGCACTACCCGTAGATCGGAATAGCGGAACTGGGTATAGCTCAGTCCGTAGCCAAACGGGAACAAGGGCTTGTTGGGGATGTCCCTGTAAATGGAACGCAGCGGGTCGGAAGGGCGCTCTGCAAGAGGGCGCCCGGTAGGAAGCTGAGCATAATAAAGAGGCAACTGCCCCACAGACATCGGAAAAGACACCGGCAGTTTGCCCGACGGATTATAGTCGCCAAAGAGAACGTCGGCAATGGCATTCCCGGCTTCCGTGCCCAGGAACCATGTTTCGAGCAAAGCATCGCTCTGCCCGGCTACCTCGGGGATAACCAGCGGGCGCCCGCTTGACAGAAGCACAATCAGAGGCTTGCCCAGTTTGCGGATTTCCCGGAACAGGGCCAGCTGGCATTCCGGTAATTCGATATCAGCATACGACTGCCCTTCGCCCGACATCCACCCGTACTCGCCCATGGAGAGAACAACGGCATCAGAAGCCTTGGCCACGTCGAGTGCAGCTCCAAGGTCGGAAGCTGCGCGCACCTTGCTACCCTCGGCATATCTCACTGTTGCTTGCGGAATCTTCGCCCTGATACCTTCGAGTATGGATACCGGCTCATCACCCCGGCCAAGGCCAGGCCATGTGCCGTTCATGTCGGTCTTGCTATTAGCCAGTTCGCCAATGACGGCTACCGACCGTATGTCCTTGGATAACGGGAGTACCGCCTCGTTCTTCAGCAGCACGACAGAGCTCCGCGCCATATCCCTGGCCATCGACCTATTGGCCTCGGTAAATACTTCCGTCTGTTCCCTGGCACTATCACAGTACAGATAAGGGTCTTCAAAGAGGCCAAGGTCGTATTTCACACCCAGAATACGGGCCACGGCCGAGTCGACCACCGCCTCCTTTACCTTTCCTGCTTTCACCAAGCCTGCCAGTTTATGGATATAAGCGTTGCTTTTCATATCCATATCGAGCCCGGCATTGATTGCCAGGCGGGCAGCATCGGCCGTGTCGCAGGCAAGTCCGTGGGCTATGATTTCCGTAATTGCCTCGAAATCCGATACGACAAACCCCGTAAACGCCCATTCCTTGCGCAGCACATCGCTCAGCAACCACCGGTTACAGGTGGCCGGCAGCTGATGGTAAGCATTGAATGCCGACATGAGCGAGCGGGCCCCTGCAGCTATCGCCGCCTTATAAGGTGGCAGGTAGACATTGCGCATGGTCGCCTCGCTCAGCTCAACCGTGTTGTAGTCGCGGCCGCCCTCCACCGCTCCGTAGGCTGCATAATGCTTGACGCAGGCAGCTACGCTGCTTCTCTCCTTCAGCCCATTGCCCTGGAATCCCCTGACACGTGCAGCTGCAACCTGCGAGCCTAGGAAAGGGTCTTCACCCGCACCCTCGGCAATACGCCCCCAACGGGCATCCCGGCAAATATCCACCACAGGAGCATATACCCAGTTTACACCAAGTGCAGAGGCCTCCATGGCCGCAACCCTTTCCGACCGTTCTATCTTGTCCAGGTCCCAGCTTGCAGCGCTACCCAGCGGTATCGGGAATATGGTACGCATGCCGTGTACGCAGTCGAATCCAAAAAGCATAGGGATGCCAAGCCGCGTACTGTCCACCGCTATTTTCTGATATTTCCGGGCCAGACTTACACCCGCAACGTTAAACATTGCGCCAGCTCCGGCCCTGACCCATCCCACCTCGCTGCGGGCCACGGCAGGGTCGCCTCCGGAGAGGACATCGTTGAGCTGATTAATTTTCTCCTCGAGAGTCATGCGCTTGATTAAGCCCTCCACCAGCTTTGACTTGGGCAAAGCAGGCTTCTGGCGGCCGGCTACCGTACAGGGCAGCGAGATGACAAGCAGGAGGGCGAGGATGTTCAAACTATGATTTTTCATTATTTCAGTGTGAAACTTTGTGATAGAATAATGGATTCGGCATCTTTACCCACTTCGACGAGATAGTCGCAGGGGTCTTTCTTCCAGTCGCCGCGTGTCACATCGTAATACGAAAACGCACTGTCGCCGAGCGTGAACTCCAACTGGCGCGCCTCCCCTTTCCTAAGAAACACCTTCCTGAAAGCTTTCAACTCACGCAGCGGGCGACGGACCGATGGATTTACCGGCCTTACATAAACCTGGACTACCTCGGAGCCATCGCAGGAACCCTCGTTCTTCACGGTCAGCCGGCAAACCACATGGTTACCCTGATTGTGCAGGCTCAGGCCGGAATACCCGAACCGGGTATAGCTCAGGCCATAGCCAAAGGGGAACTGTACATCCTGCGGATGATCAACAAAATATCTGTAGCCCACGTTCAGACTGTCGGTATAGAGCACGTTCATGTTGCCCTGAGCGGCTAATTTACGGCATGGGTAGTCGTCGAGCCGCTTAGCCCAAGTGAAGGGCAGACGGCCCGACGGGCTGACCTCGCCGAATAGTACACTGGCTATAGCATTGCCCCCTTCCATGCCGGGATACCAAGCCTCGAGCAACGACTGCGACTGGTCGATGATGCCCCCGAGCTCCAAGGGAGAGCCGTTGATGAGCACCACGTTCATGTTCTTATTGAACTTGGCCAGCGTGTTGATGAGCGTTTCCTGGGCCTTGGGGAAAGTCAGGGTGGCCCTGTCACGCCCCTCAGTGTCAATGCCGTGGTCTATACCGCCAACAAAGACAATGGCATCGGCCTCTCTGGCAGCACGCTTGATTCTGGCCATCTGCCTGGCGGCTACACCGCTCCGGGGAGTCTCGATTTCCACTCGCATGGCGGCATCGCCTGTCCCACGTGTATAGATAAGGCACAGATGATAAGGCTGCCCTTTCTTCATGTCGAGGCTTGCCGTTTCCACCCCATTGTTCCGGTTCTTATCAACTATGGCGATAGGGGCACCGGCCCATTCGTTGTTGTAGGCCAAGGCCGAACCGCCTCCCACGATGAACTTCAGTGTGTGCTTGCCGTCGGCTTCAGGATAAATCCATGTGTCGAAACGGGCCTCCCTGAATTCTTCTACCCGGATAGACGGGTCGGGCGATTTCATCTCCCACATATAATCAATGTTCTCTACAACCTTGCTTACAACAGGGTTCGCGTCGCCTTTCTTATAATAGCGTACATTAACCCCATTTGCCTTATCGTCGGCCTTGAGCATGGAGGGCGGTATTAAGGCGAAGCCCCCAAAGTCGTCAGAAGGCATATAAGTAACCTTTTCCGCCCCGGCCATCTTGCGGATACCCTCCAGCGGTGTAACCTCATAGGGAGGCTGAACCCACGAACTGCCCCCCATTGCCAAAACACACAAAGGCTTGTTCGCATTAGGGCCGGTAACGAGAATGTTCTTGATACGGTTCCTGTCCAGCGGGAGGGCATTGTCCTTGTTCTTGAGCAGCACCATGCCCTCCTGGGCCACTTCCCTGGCCGTGCGCTGATGGCCGGGGGTGTTCAGGGCGGCCCCTTCACGCAGCTTGCCCTGATTAAGGAGCCCCAAAGCCTGGTAAACCCGTAACACCCGGCGCACCTTGTCATCTACTTCGCTCTCTGCAACGCGCCCTTGCCTTACAGCCTCGAGCAACGGCTGGCCGAACCCGCAATTCTCACCGCCGGGCATAGACACATCGAGCCCGGCAAAAGCAGCCTTCTCCGTGGAGCGGGTCCCCAGCCAGTCGGTCATGACAAATCCCTGGAAGCCCCATCGGTTCTTCAATATGTCGGTCAGGAGCTTGCGGTCATCACTTACGTAATTATAATTCACCCCGTTTGCTGCGGTCATTACCGTAAGTACGCCGCTATCTACAGCCTCCTTGAAGGCAGGGAGGTAGATTTCGTGTAACGTACGGTCATCAACCACCGAAAAATAGAAGTTGCGGTTATCCTCCCTGTTGTTACACACAAAGTGCTTGATACAGGCAGCAACACCAGCCTGCTGAATACCCGTGACATGAGCCGCGGCAATCTTGCCGTTCAGGTACGGATCCTCCGTATAATACTCGAAGAAGCGCCCGCCTAACGGGTCTCTCAGAATATTGCAACCCGGGCCGAGAAGTATGCCTTTGCCCAGGGCGCGGGTCTCCTCGCCCATCACCGCACCTGCCCGCCTTACAATATCCGGATTCCATGTCGCACCGAAGAGTGTACCACAGGGAAATGCCGTCGTACCCGTCTTGGCATTGGGGCCACGGGGGCCGTCCGTGCATCCAGTCCCGGGTATCGACAGCCGGGGAATGCCCCGGAAGCCCATTCCCGTACCGTAACAGAAGGACACCTTCTCTTCCAGGGTCATGAGTTTCAGGATGTCGTTAATCCGCTGTTCATCTTCAACAGATGCCGCGCGCATGCCGGGGAAGAGGGAAAACAGTAATAGGGGTATGAAAATATAGCTTATCTTTTTCATCTTTTTTATGTTATTTTTCTTTATTGGTAGATAATGACTGATACATGGGTTACCATCCCGGGTTCTGGAAATCGATGCCTGTCCTCGACTTCAGGCGGTTGGCTTCCCCGCCCGGGATAGGCAGCCGGAGATACTTATCCGTATTGGCTTTCCGGTTGTCGTCGATCAGGATTCGCTTATAAGTGACGCGCCCCAGCCGGCCGGGAATGACCTCAATGCCCGTGAGCACCTTGTCGTCGTTCAGGGTTTTCCATCGTCTCACGTCGTAGAACCTCTGCTCCTCGAAAGCAAACTCCACCCGCCTTTCGTTTCTCACTCTCTCCCGGAACTCGTCGACACTGATCCCCATCCCGATAGGCGGCATATCCACTCTGCTGCGAACCTCGTTGATGGCATCCAAAGCTTCCTGCGGGGTTGTGCCTTCAGAGGCCTCATTCAGTGCTTCGGCATGGTTAAGATACAACTCCGCAAGACGGAATATTTTATAATACCCGTCATAGTTGGCTGTCCGGTCCGAACGGTTGCTGTTGAACTTCCGGAGGTAGTAACCCGTCCTGGTGTTCCTGATGCTCGTAGCCGAAGGAGCACAGGCACCCGTGGGGCGTGTGTCCACCTTGATTTTCCCGTCGAGCGTAAACAAGGAGTTGTGGTGATATATAGTGGCCTCCAGGCGCGGATCCCGATTGTCGTAGGGCCTTTGTTCATTATAGTCTTTAGCCTCTGGGTTGAGGATAGGCTGCAGGTGCTGCTCATCAGAATAGCCCAGGATGGGGCGCACGCCCGACTTCGTTTCATAACAGTCTACCAGTTCCTGGCTGGGACAGGCTCCGGCCTTTATCTGCCCGGAAATGATTGGAAGACCGCTGTACAGCCAGATGGCCAGTTGGTTGCGCGCTTCCATGATCGTCTCGGTATCCGTGATTCCCCCGACATCAGAACGGGTGGTGAAATAAAGGTCATAGGCATTAAGCGCCTCCTGCCCCTCGGGTTTGGTCTTGAACAGGGCATACCCGTGTGCCTTGGCAAGACTGAGCGCCCTTCCTGTAACCTCGGCGGCCATAGCCCAGGTGAATGTGCCGTCGTTGTTCAAGGGGCTTGCCGCATAGAGCGCAGCCTCCGACATGATGGCACAAGCCATGCCCTTGCTGAAACGCGAGCGCTCGTTGTCGGTCGTACCGGAAAACCACGTCAGCTTGATATTCGTATCGGGTACATCGAGCACTTTCTCGCAGTCGGATATAATCTGGCGCGCGCAGTCGGAAAAAGAGGCACGCCTGAGCCCGGCATAGTCGAAATCGATACCCGTATTGTCCAGCAGCAGTGGCACCCCTCCAAAGTTCTTGATCAGGTTCAGGTAATAGTAAGCCCGGAGTCCGTAGGCCTGTGCCCTGAAACTTTCGCGCTCCATTTCGTCATAGGTGACGGCATCGTCAATATTGGCCAGGAATTTATTGCACTTGCGTATGCCCTCATAGCAGGTGCCCCACCATTCGGGGCTGCTCACGGGATTGCTGAAAGCAGTGGCCTGCCCGTTTCCCCACTGGAAGGCAATGCCATTCTGAAGGTTCAGCACATCGAATGCCTCGTCGCAGAATGCCGCCATCAGCGTATTGTTTTGCAGCACATCGCCCCGCCCGGTAAGGTTGGCATAACAATAATTCAGATAGCCCGCCACCTTCTTCGGGTTGCTGAAAACGTCTTTGTCGGTAATTCGCCCATCATCAATTTCATCTATTGCCGTGCAGCCGGACAGACCAGCCAATGTAAGCATCAGAAGCATGAAAGATGATATGATATGTTGTCTTTTCATCGTTATACCATTATTAGAGATTGATATTCATTCCGAAATTATAAATCTTGTAAATAGGAAAGTTACGCACATCCCACTGTTCGGCATCTATTCCCTTGAACTTCAGGCCGGTCAGCGTCAGCAGATTCTCTCCGCTGAAAAATAACCTCACCTTGGTGAGATGCAGTTTTCTGACAATCTTCCCGGGCAGAGAGTAACCCACCGTCAAGTTCTTCAACCTCACGAAATCGTTCTTCGACACAAAGAAATCGTTTGCTTCAAGACTTGTAGAGCCTCCCGTAGACAGTGCCGGGTACAGAATCTCCCCGCCATTGGCATAGCGCTCTGCTGTCCACGCATGCTGGTGGATGGGCGAATAGACCCCTTGTGCCCAATCTTCATGAATGCCTACACCATTATATACCGCCGCTTTCCCGGCATATCCCTGCCAAAATATGCTGAAATCAAAATTCTTGTAGGTCAGATCCACGTTCAGGCTGTAGTCATAGTTAGGAACCGACTTAGTACCAGCCAATGGGGCCATGTCCTTTTGGTTGATAACACCATCGTTGTTGAGATCCTTATACCTCAAATCTCCCAGGCGGGGAGCCTTCATGCCCTCGTAGGTCAGCTTGTTGCCGTCCAGCTCTTCCTGTGTGTTGAAGAAGCCGTTCCCATTGGAATAATCCACGAGGTAGCCAAACTGTACTCCCATGGTATAGCCCGTATGGCGGTAAGGATAAGCGTAACCACTCGGGGCAAGGTCCATCTCGCCAATGCTAACCACTTTACTTGTATTGTAACCAAAGATTCCTGTGATGCCGATATTCAGTCCGCATGCCAGTTTCTTTTCGTATTCCAACGTAAGATCCAAGCCATGGCTCTCGATCTTACCCAGGTTCTCATAGGGAAGATTAGAAGAGTTGATACCGGTAATGGCAGGTTTGGAATAATCTTTGCCGATGACGTCGCGTTGAGTAGTCCTCCAATAATCGACACTACCTTTCAGCTTATTGAACAGGCAGAAATCCACACCGTAATTCTGCTGGTAGGAAGTCTCCCACGTGATATGTGGATTCCCCACCAGGTATTCCTTGATTAGCGCAGCCGTGTACAGACTGTTGATGTAACCTGACCCGTTCTGCTGGCGGATATCCGAACTGTAGAGCAGGCGCCCGATGGAAGACACGTTATCATATTTAAGCGCACCATACGAAGCACGCAGCTTTAGTTGGCTCAGCCACCGGACATCCCGCATAAAAGGCTCGTTGCTGATGTTCCATGCCATCGACACCGCCGTTGACAGATGATACTGGTTGCCCTTGCTGAACGCCTCTGTCCCGGCATCAGTCAGCACCCCCTCTACAAAATAGCGGTTGTCCCATCCCAGATGTACTTGCCCGGCATACTGTATCCTGCGATAGGGCAGCACGTTCTTTGCATCAAATGATGCCGAGATGCGGTCTTCGGCCAGATAATTGACGATGGCATTCAGATGAAGCTTTCCGAAGAACGTTCTCCCGTACAAGAAGGATCCTTGGAAATTCATGAGATAAACGGTATTGGAGTGCTTACCCAACGACAAAGGAGAATCGACATTTGTCCCGAAAGTGGCGAGATTCCCATCCTTGTCGTAAACGTACCTTGTATAATCGGCAGAACCGTCTATCGTGCCGACATAGTAAGAATGGAAACCAACCCTTGCATTGGCCGACAGGCCTTGGGTAAGAAAGCCCATATCCAAGTCCATGCTGAAATTGGCGTCCACATCCGTGCCTGTGCTCTTGGTGTAGCCACTGCGGTTAATCTTTCCGTAGACAGGACTGGGGAAATTCTCGGTTGTCAGAATCTTGCCGTCCTCCGTCAGTGGGCCCGGGACTGTGGCCGGTGTATGGAAGATGCCTTCCAGGATAGAGGATGTACCCGTACGGCTGCCATTGGTCCTGTACAGACGAACGTTTGTGTTCAATCCGGCAGACAGATACCTGAACAGGTTTACCTTCACGTTGGACACCACTGTAAAGCGATTGTAGAAAGGACTCGGGTCATATTTTTCATTTCTTTCAGCTTTATAGATGCCGTCCTGATGGGCATAACCGGCATTGAGATAGAACCGGATGCGCTCAGAACCGCCACTGCCACTCACATTGTAAATCTGCGTAGTCGTATGCTTCTTGTAGTACATATCTTTCCAATTGTTGTTTACACCTCCTTGCCTGAAATGCTCCAGCTGCTCTGATGTATACAGGGGCGGGAGCCCGTCATTGGTCAAAGCCTCATTGCGCAGCAGGGCATAACTGTAGGAATCCATCGGTTCATACTTACTGGTATATCCATTGATGCCGAAGTTCATATTGACATGCACTTCTGTCTTACCCGCCTTACCCTGCTTGGTGGTAATGAGCAGCACGCCCTGTGCACCCAGCGGGCCATAAAGGGCCTTGGCGGCAGCATCCTTGAGCAGGGTGACCGATTCTACGGTGTTCGGGTCCAATGTATTCAGCGACAGCCCCGGTGACGGGACTCCGTCGAGCACACAAAGAATGGCACTGCCATTGCTGGTGGATACCCCCCTGATATAACGGGCAGTACCATCGGAACCCGGCTCCGAGGACCCTTGCATGGACAGCATGCCCGAAAGCCGGCCAATCAATGTTTGATCCATACCCACCGATGGTGTCCTCGCTATTGTAGAGGCATACACCGTAGAGCTTGCCCCCGTATAGCCTGAAGCCGGTATCATCTGCCCAAGGCCGTTGTCTACCAATGTTTCCCCGGCCACCTTATCCGAGCCCTTGCCGTCTTTGGCCTCCCCATTGTCCTTTCCAGCCGGGAAGTGCGTATCCGCCTGGTTGCCGCAGGAGGGGTGGCCTAAGGCATGGGCCGAAGTATTTGTAGAGAAAGTTGACAGCCCTGATAACAAGGCATACACAAAAAGTTTCTTTCCAATATTTTCCATTCCTCTTAAATCTTAAATTTTACCATCCGGGGTTTTGCCAGTTCTCGCCAGAAAGCGATTCCATACGTGCTGCCTCTTTTCCTGGGATAGGCCAGAAATGCCACTTGGACTGATAGGAGTATTTGCTGGGTACAGACCCGTCGCTGTTGAGAATAAATCTTTCGTAAGACAGGTTCACGCCTTGCTTCGTAATCCGCATGCCTGTGGCAAACTTTTCGTTTTCCATATTGTCCGCCTGCGCCGTCCAGCGGCGGGTATCGAAATAGCGGTTTTCCTCAAAAGCAAGCTCTACCTGCCGCTCATGGCGTACAATCAGCCGGGCTTCGTCCTTGGTTGCTGCCTTGACATCTACCGAGGGATCGAAGCCGGCACGGTGCCTAATCGCATTCACAAGCTCCATAGCCTCCTCGATTTTACCCACCTCGACAGCCGCTTCCGCCAGATTCAACATAACGGCACCCAGGCGGTAGAATTTCCATTTACCGTCGTCGTCGCCTTTGTAATTGGCGAATTTTCTCAGATAGTAACCCGTGCGTGTATAACGGGTACCTTGGTCCTTGATGCTACAGTTACCGCCTACCCAAGTCTCCACCTCGTGCACGGTGGCACCCTTCTGCACCGTACTGCCGTTGAAAATGACAGTTGCCATCAACCGGGGATCGCGCCCTTCATAAGGGTTGTTGGGGTCGTAGCCGGAATTGGCGGTGAAGTTGGGCTTCAGGTGTGTCTCGTCGGCATAAGGATTGGCCAGGTCCAGCACCGGTTTACCCGTAGCGAGCATGTCGTAGGCATCTACCAACTCCTGTGTGGGCACAGTGCCGGCCAAATAGTTGCCCTGGGCAGGGGTTCCGGCAATCCACCATCTGTACTGCATACCGAAGTCAGACTGCCAGATGGTCTCCTTGTCTATAGGATTACTGCCCCAATAGTTGTTTTGGGCAAAATATTCCCCATAGGCCGAATTATAGTTCTTGGTAAGCATCTTCGTATACAGTTCATAGCCGTTGGCACACAGTTGGTTGTAAGCGTCACGGTTAGTGTCGTAAGCCCACTGCCACAGATTCTGACCTCCATTGTAGAGTTCACTTGCCGCGAACAGCGAGGCCTCGGACTTGATAGCCAAGGCGATAGCCTTTGTCATGCGATACTTCTGCTTGACATCCGACAAGCGCCACGGCAGATTTGACTTCAATCCCTCGTCGCAATCCTCACAGATGAAGCGGAGCACATCTACTGATGGCGAACGCTTCAGGTTGCCGTACACGTAGTCATTGTCCATAGGCTCGGTAACGATGGGCAACGGGCCATAGAACTTGAGCAGCTGTAAATAGAAGAAGGCGCGCAGCACATGGGCCTCTCCTTTCCAGATACTGCGGTCCTCTTCATGCGACAATACTGCCGTGGGGATATATTTCAGAAAGGTGTTCAGAATACGAATCTGCTGCCAGTTTCTTTGCCAGAACAGACAGTCGAACGTGCTGGTATTGAACTTATCCATTGGAAAATCGGTAGCGCTTGCCTGTCCCTTGTAGGCCAGTATGGGCCCATACTCGTCGTCGTTTCCCCATCCTTCATCACTCAATGCGCAGGGATAATTCTGGAACCAGAAATAGTTGGCCGATTTCTGGGGCAAGTTATTGAAGCAACTGCTGAAATAACCTGCACACAGCTCTGCATCCTGGAAGACCTCTTCCATTGACGTCCGTCCGTCAGGTGTCGCATCCAAAACACTGCTGCATGAAACAAGCGCCCCAAGGCTCAACAACATACCCATGCCACCTAATATTATGTTAGATATATTCATTGTTGTGTTTTTTTATTAAAACCTTAAGTTGATACCGAAATTAAATGTACGTAGGGTAGGATAAGAGGTAGGCCCCGACTGTTCCGGGTCGAACGACTTCGTTTTCAGGTGCTGATGTGTCAGCAAGTTCTCCCCGGACACATAGAGCCTTATGTCGGAAGCTCCAATCAAACCGGTGACAGACGCGGGTAGCGTATATCCTATTTCCGCATTCTTCAGCCGGGTGTAGGAAGCATCCATGATGTAGAAATCGTTGGGCACATGGCTGGTAGACTGGTTATAGGACAGGCGGGGATAGGTGATGGCCTCGCCGGCAGCATAACGCTCCTCTGACCACCGCCCCAGGTGCATGTCGGTATAGGCCTTGGGGCCGGCAGCCTCATTGATGCCCCATCCATCATAGAACTTCGAGAATCTCCCGACGCCCTGTATCATGACGGAAAGGTCAAAGCCCTTGAAACGGGCGCCCACCGTGAAACCATAGGTAATCTTGGGCAGCATGGAAGAGTAGCCGATGGGGGCCAGATCCTTGTCATCAATAGCTCCGTCACCGTTCAAATCCTGATAGATGAAGTCGCCAGGCTTGGGTATGCCTATTTTGTAATCCAGCCCACTGGCCTTGATACTTTCATCGCTGAAGAAGAACCCCGATCCGTCCCTCCCCTTGGCCAGATCCTTGGAATAGTCTATTTTGTAGCCCCAGCACTGTCCGAGCGTAAATCCCGTTGTACGATAGCGGTAAGCATATTCATTGCTGAGCAGAGCCTCGTCAGTAAATAATACCTCGTTGCCCGAATAAGCAAAGTTGCCGCTCAAATTCACGCTGAAATCTCTGTTCACAAGCTTCTTGTAGTCTATACTGAACTCAAATCCTTCGTTGTTCACCTTTCCCATATTGACCAGCCGCAGGGCGCTCGACTGGAGCCCCTGTATATCAGGCACCGTACCACGGTTGATCAGGATGTTGCTCCGCTTCTCGTAGAAATAGTCGAAAGACAGTGCAAGGTCGTTATTAAAGAAGCCTATATCGATACCGTAGTTCTGCTTCCAGGCCGTCTCCCAGGTAATATGCTTGTTGCCAAGATACTTCTCTACCACCTTCATGCCATCGATGATACTCGGCACATTCTCCTGCAAGGCACCCGTCCCCGTCTTTCCTATATTATCCAGATAAAGGAAGCGGTAACCGCCAAAGGAATCGTTGCCCACCTTACCGTATGACATCCTAAACTTCAGATAGTCGATAACTTTCTGTTTTTTCATGAAGCCCTCGTTAGACATTACCCAGCCAGCTGACCATGCCGGGAAGAAACCGAAGCGCTTGTCCGGGGCAAATTGCTCAGAACCATTATACCCGGCATTGAACTCCACCAAATAGCGGTCGTCATAGGCATAGGTGAAACGTCCCGATGCGCCAATCACATTAAACGGCAGGTACTTGTCTTGGTAGCCCTCGTCCTCGCGCGCCTCCTTGATGTCACGCTGCAAGAGCAACATCCCCGAGACACTGTGCTTTCCGGCGAATATGCGTGCATAGTTTGTCTGGAACTGTAAATTCATATACCAACCACTGGAGACCGAACGGCTTATCGACATAGCTGCATCGGCATCATCATCGCCATCGTAAAGATAGTAGGGAGTGCCGTGCGAGGGGTCGTTACGTTCATATTTATAGATCACAAAGTTCTTGCTGCCCGTGGTCCTATTGATTGCACGCGACTGGAAGGCCACCTGCCCCTTCATTGTAAGGCCCGGTGTCAGGAAATTCAGGTCTACATTCACATTCCCACTGATATCCACGCCTGCGCGTGTCTCCAATTGATAGCCCGAGCGGTTGATGTGCCCATAAGCAGGCTGTGCGGCACTGGCCGAGGTCAGAATCACCTGCCCGGCGCGGACCGGCCTGAACGACTGGCCGTCGTACACCTCGAACCCCTCTACTGTCATTGGGCCGGGCGACGTAGGCCGGGCAGAAAGGGCATCGGCATAAATCACATCCTTCAGACCGTTCGTACCGTTCACCTTCTCAATAAAGCTCGACATATCGACCGTGGCCTTAACGTTCTTACTGAAGGCATAGTCGACATTGGAACGGAAATTGTACCTGTTCAGTGTTGACTGTGGGGTATACCCCAGGCTCTTCTTGCTTTCGGTATTGTACATACCGTTCTGAAACAGATACCCGGTATTGACGAAGAACTGCAGTTTCTCGGTACCACCGGAAATGTTCACATTTCCCCTCACCATCTCCGATACGTTCCTGAAAATTATTTTCCGCCAGTTGTTATCGGGGTACCAATACCTCAGCACCGGATCAGAAGGCCCCCCATCCTTCCACGTATCAAAGAGGGCCACCTCGGCATCGCTGAATTCATGGGCAACCCCATCATTGTCGCAAGCCTCGTTCAACAAGCGTGCATAATCCCATGAGTGTATTCTCGTCGGGGTGCGGCTGAACGACTGGATGCTGTATTGTACAGAAGGGGTGACAGTAACAGCGCCTTTCTCACCGCGGCGTGTAGTAATCAGAATCACGCCGTTGGCTCCACGCACACCGAACACAGCCGTTGCAGAAGCATCCTTGAGCACAGAGACACTGGCTATCTCGTTCGGGTCGATTTCGCGGATAGAACTTCTGGGTACACCGTCGACGAGCACCAGCGGCGAAGCACCGTTGGTTGTAGCGGCACCACGCAGGAACATGGTCACATCGTCGCGTCCGGGCTCTCCAGAGGTTTGGATGGTTGTCAGGCCGGGGAGCTTACCGGCAAGAGTTGCGCCCAGGTTAGGGGCCGAGCTCTTCAGTATCTCCTTGGTGCCAATGGCAGCCACCGCCCCTGTCAGCGTCACTTTCTTCTGGCGTCCGTAAGCCACGACTACTGCCTCATCCAGACTATAGGCCGCCTCCACCATCGTGACCCTCATCCGGGTTCCGGAGGCCCTCACGGTTTGCGTCTCATATCCTATATAAGAAAAGGTAAGCCAGCTATCGGGCGAAGGAACGTTGATATAAAACTTTCCGTTCAAGTCACTGACCGTCTTCACTTTTGAGTTCTTCACAAGGATAGTTACGCCGATAAGCGGCTCACCGGACTCATCAACGACAACACCACCGACTCCCACGTCGGCAAATGCAGAGGCCGGGAGGAGGATTAAAGACAACAGAAGAAAGAACATCTGTTTCTTCATGGGTATCTTTACTTTTTCCCGGTAACCCACAGAATGTTTGCTTATAGGTATGTTCATTTTTAAATTAGGTTAGAATACGAATGCAAAGGAACACAAAAGAAATCAGATGGCCAATTTCTATTGTTTCTCTTTTTGTCGATTATGTTCCATAATAATCCTGTTCCTGCGTACAAGCCCATTATAAAAGTATTTCCTGCTTATTTACACCTGAGTTCGGGATAAGGATATCGCGTTAATCCGGACGGCGCCCCCTTGCGCTGCGGCGGCANNTCTGAGATTTTTGGCCAAAAATCATCCGGCCGATTTCCCTTATGCCGCCTGATTAGCGCGGGTTTCTTATCCCGGACCGGCGTATTTATAATCGGAGAGATAGTCCTTGGGTGAAACACCGAAATGCTTCTTGAAACAAGAAGAGAAATACGATTGCGTGCCAAATCCCACCATTTCCCCAATTTCGTTCAGCGGATACTCGCGCAGCTTTATCAGTTCCACGGCACGGTTCAGCCTGAACACACGCAGGAAGTCATTGGGAGTCATGCCGGTCAGCGACTTCACCTTACGGTAGAAATTGGTCCTGCTGAATCCCAGTTCGCGCCCCAGCATGTTCACATTGAGTTCGCTGTCGGAGATGTGTTCCCCTATATAGCTGTTGAGCCGGTCCATAAAGCGTTTGTCCATCGGGCTCATCTCCTGGTTGATCTTCTCAAGCTCCGCTCTCTCCACAGCCGAGCGGATGCCGCTCGTGCGGGCTATGATGTGCTGCCGGTAAGACGACCGCCTGAAAATGTTCCTTATCATCGAAAGCAACAGTTCTGGATTGAACGGTTTGCTGATATACATGTCGGCTCCTTCCCGATAGCCTTTAATCTTGTCCTTATCCAGTGTCCTGGCCGTGAGCATTATAACCGGGATATGACACAGCAACGCATCTGCCTTGATGGCCCCGCAGAGGGCGAAGCCGTCCATGCGCGGCATCATCACGTCGCTGATGACCAAATCGGGGACATTGCTACGGATTTGCTCCAGGGCATCCACGCCGTCGACCGCAGCGTCAGTCTCGTATTCACCGTCCAGGATTCTTTTCAGCAGAACAATCATCTCGCTGTTATCCTCGACTATAAGAATCCGTCTCCGCTCGTCAATGGGATAATCTGCCACTGCGGCCTCTTCCGAATCCGCAGTCACGTCCTTGGGTTGTTTTTCCTCACAGTTTTCCTTGTCTTCCCACGGCTCGGCTGTGTCGCGCCGGCATTTATCCTCCAGTCCGTCCCCAAAAGCCAGTATTTCACCGGCATCCCTGAAAGTCCGTTCCTCCTCTGTATAAGCCGCTTCGTCTACGGGGAGCATCACAGTAAACACCATGCCCTTCGGTATGCGGTTGGTGGCCGTGATGGTTCCTTTGTGGTTGTCCACAAGATGCTTCACATAGTTTAGCCCCACGCCCGACCCCTTGATCTCGGTATTGGCGGTTCCCTGCACCATTCTCCGGAACCGGTCGAAGATTCCCGGAAGGAGCGAGTCTTCTACACCACTCCCATCATCCTCCACCACTATCATCAAGTAGTTGCGGGCGGCAGAGCCCCCATCCCCTGCATCCGCTTGGCTCTCCACATTGATTCTTACCCTGACATGTCCGCCCATCGGTGTATACTTGACAGAATTGAATAACAGGTTATTCAATATCTTGTCCACTTTGTCGGCATCATAATACACGACAAGGTGCTCATAAGAACACTCCAGTGACACACTGATGTTTTTCTCGGCCGCATAGAGCTTATAAACATTAACAATGTCAAGAATCTGTATCACGCAGTCGTTGGCCGATACACGCAGTTCCAGCGTGTCGTTCTTCAGCTTCCCATAGTCCAGTATCTGGTCTATCAGTTTCAGCAGCCGCTCAGAGTTTTTTTCAATCAGTCCCAGCAGAGAACGGCTTTGTGCACTCTCTATCGACTTGTCTTTCAATAATATCTTTACAGGGTCGTAAATCATGGTCAAGGGCGTGCGCAGCTCATGCGAGATATTGGTGAAGAAGTTCACTTTCATCTGTGCCAACCGTTTCTCACGCCGTATCTCGTTGCTCTCCATAATGGCCCGTTCCTTTCTCAGCCTGAGCCGGATATAGACCCTGTTCGTCAGATACAATGCTGAAACAAACAGGATAATATAGG
>DBRC01000074.1 GCA_002305505.1 Prevotella sp. UBA1378
AAAATCAAAACGGGGGTAAACCCTTTGCCCCGCACAGGCCGTGCCGCCGCAGCGCAAAGGGGGCACCGCCGTCCGGATTAGCGTGATATCCTTATCCCGAACTCAGGTATTAACGGGGACGTTCAGTTACGTTTCTCTTTTAATATTCCATGGCGGTAAGCATACAGCAGCTCTTTCAAGTCGGCTATCTGCGAACGCAGTTCATCTCCTTTGTCCGTATCGGCTACAAGCATGCGGTGGGCCGACATTTCCACGATTTGCGTTGTCGACTTGATATCTGTACCTCTCTGTATGGCATCGGCAGCAGAAGTGAACGGCTCGTGCTGAACCAGTTGGAATCCGCGGCTGTGATATACCAGCGTATATCCGGCGATGCCCGTTTCTTTGTGGTATGCCTCGCTGAATCCGCCGTCGATGACCATCAGTTTACCGCCGGCTTTAATTGGATTTTCGCCTTTGGATGCATGAACGGGCACATGCCCGTTGATGATGTGGCGGTTGTTTCCTTTTACGCCGAAGGCATCAAGGATGCGGTCGCAAATGGCGGCATCATCGCGCAAACGGAAATAAGCACCTTTCTCCTCGCGGTAAGTTTCGGGGTCGCTCAAGAAATAACGCTCAAAAGTGGCCATCTTCGATTTGTCGAACAGTGGCGAATCCTTTCCGCACCATAGGTATAGGAAATAATCGATAGCATATCGCCGCTCGTCAGCCGGCGTGTCGGCAGTAAATGCCGACCGTATCATCAATCCGATGTTGTGCATCAGTTCGTGCCCGCTGTACCGGTAGCCCGGCTTAATTTCCACCTCTTTCAGTGTACCGTCGTCATTAAGCGGGCAAGAGGAGTGGAACAACAGATTCGAATTGCATACGGTATACATACATCCATGGCTGAGTAAAGTACGTATATGTTTGTGCAGCTTTTCACTTACGGCGAACGAGTGGCGCAGCTTTTCCATCAGCAATTCCTCGTCGGCGGTAAATGCATTCGGTTTTTCCGGGTTTATCGTCGGGAAGTGATTGCACCGCATGGTATAATCCTTCCCGCCGACTGTACATGTTCCCTGCCGGTAATCTATGTGCTCGAACATGCAACGGTCTTTCATGTTCCACTCCGCCCTCCGGTTGAATATGGCAGCTTCTGCTTTCAGCTGAATGACGGTGATGGCTTTGTGCATCTGTGCCGTGAGACGGAGCGTCTTCTCGTCCATGCTGCCTTTAAGCAACTTTGGTACAAATTCGGTACATGGGTCATCCTTGTATGTTTCCATTGCGAATGTAGCCAAGGGTACCAGATTGATGCCATAGCCCTCTTCGAGCGTCGCCAAATTGGCATAGCGCAGCGACAGGCGCAGCACATTGCAGATGCAGGCATCGTTGCCGGCACAAGCTCCCATCCACAGTATGTCGTGATTGCCCCATTGTATGTCCCACGAATGGTAATGTTGCATGATGTCCATGATGATATGGGCACCGCTTCCGCGGTCGTAGATGTCGCCCAGTATGTGCAGCTGGTCGATGGCCAGCTGTTGGATTACCTTGCACACGGCACAGATGAAATCATCGGCACGGCCGGTGCTGATAATCGTGTCGACGATGACGTTTACATAAGCGGCCTTATTGTTGTCGTCGGTGCTTTCGTGCAACAGCTCTTCGATGATGTAGCTGAAATCAGCCGGCAGCGATTTGCGTACCTTCGACCGTGTATACTTGCTCGATACGTCGCGGCATACTTTAACCAACTGGTGTATGGTGATATGGTACCAGTCGTCGATGTCCTCCTCGGCTGCCTTCACGAGTTCCAGCTTCTGTTCGGGGTAGTATATCAGCGTGCATAGTTCTTTCTTTTCCGCTTCCCGGATGTCGTTGCCGAAAAGTTCGTTGACCTTTCGTTTGATATTTCCCGAAGCATTCTTGAGTATATGTTCGAAAGCCTCGCTTTCACCATGTATGTCTGCAAGGAAATGCTCTGTACCCTTGGGCAGGTGCATGATGGCTTCGAGATTAATGATTTCCGTAGAGGCATCGGCTATCGTGGGAAACGATTGTGACAGGAGTTGCAGATAGTGCATATCCTTGGCATACGTGCGGGTGGGGGATGATGGTATCATATCTCTAAATGTTTATTAATGGTTTTCCGTATTCGTCCAGTTCCCCTGTCGTTGATGGCGTGGACGGGCATGAATCCTTCCTCCAGTCCGGTTGTCTCGGCTAAGAGATGCATCAAGCGTCCGGTAAAGGCAATCAGCTTGTATTCTTTAAGTTCTGCGACTGCTTCGTCCTCCGGGAAATTCTGTGTGCGGAGAAATGTAGCTAAAGTTACAAGATGGCTGGTAGTGAGTTGTTTGCGGGCGGCCAAATTGTGCATGGAGCGGATGAGTGGCACGGGGAGGCGGTCGGTTAAGACGGCCGGCGGACTGTATTTTTCCGGCAGGTAATAACGAATCGAGCCAATGTCGATTGCCGGTGCGCTTAGCTGCAAAGTATCGATGCCATTATTGATGGTGTCGGTTATATTTTCCTCGTGGGCATATATCCTTAATTTGCGCCATTCTTCGTCTGGCAGTTCATTTACAGAGCTGCACTCATTGGCCGACAACCACCGTGCATCCCTTGTAATACCCGCTTTAATCAAGGCGGCTACGGCAGTGACGGTGGCAGGCTGCATGCGTTTCATCACGTCGCTGTCGAGCACTTTACGGTATACGGTGCAAATTTCCCGTCCCATTTCCTCAGGAGTAATGGATTTGGTGATTTGTGCATTCCGCACAATCTCAATGCGTGGATTCCACTTCAAGCGGTGCAGGCATTCGCTTTCCATGCGGCCCATGGCTACCACGGCGTATGCGCTTTTTACGGTGGCACGCTGATAAAGCAGGGTTTTGGGGAGCTTTTCTTTCAAGTAGCGTTCGTCTACAACCCAAGGCTCAAGTTGTCCGTGCGGACTGACAACGGTGCGTGCTCCCTGCCGGCGCGAAATCCGCGATGCCGAAGCATGGGAAAAGCTCCAGCAACCATGCAGATGCACGATGTCCGGCTGCCATTCGTTCACTTCCTCCTTCAGCTTACTGATGGCTGTGCATGAGTGTACATCGGCTATTGGGATACATACACTGCCCAGCAGCTGTACATATTCGGCAATCGCCTTGTCTTCTGACGGATGGAAATGCAATACCTTCATTTTCTGATATAATTATTTTTATCCGACAAGCGGTAACGAAGCATAAACAGCAGGTTTTGCCAAGCTATGCGTATCTCCATCAGCGGCAGCTCCCATACCGGTATTCTTTCACCCATGTAGCAGGATGTGCGGTGTGCAATGGCAGTACGCAGGACGATTGAGATGATTAAGCTTAAGCCTGCCGCTATTGCCAATATCCAATTGAGGAAAAGGATGCCGTAGGCAAGTGCAGTGATGCCGGCAACATAGTTGAGGTGAAGGGCTAAGCTGTCGACAGCGTAAAGCAGGCGCGGCATCAGGCTACGGCGCAAGTGCTTACGCGTTTCCATATAGTATAAGTGGCTGTTAATCCACGATTTACTGCTCGGCGCATCTTGGCGCATCTGCCCGTCGGCGTCTATCATTACGGCTGTCCGTCCGGCTGTTGCATACTCGTTTACGAAAAAGTCGTATTCGCCGCGTAAATACTTCAGGTTCCGTAGAAAACCGTTTTGGTTCATGAACATACTGCGCCGTATGGCAAGGCTGTGCCCGTCGTACCGGTAGGCTGTACCGTTTTGTGCCTTCCGTAGCTGATAGCATGCTGACACTAAGCGTTCGAAGCGGTAGTAGCTCTTTGCCGTCGTATCATAATTCGTATATCCGGCCACGATATCGGTGTTGCTGTCGCAATACCCCGCCATTGTTTTTACCCAAAGATTTGTTGCCGGCCTGCAGTCGATGTCGGTAAATATGACCCATTCATTCTTAGCAGCTTTCACCCCGACAGTTAAAGCAAGTTTGCGGCGGCTGAGATAATGACTCGATTCAGGGATGAAGGTGGTGTAAAGATGCGGATAGCTCCGACTTAGGTGCATGAGTATATCCGAAGTCTCGTTGGATGCAGAATCGTTCACGACGATTACTTCATATTCGCCGTCATAGTCTTGCGACAGAAAAGCGGGCAGATTGCGCGCAGTTTCTGTTGCATTATCATGAACGGCGATAATCACGGAAAGTGCCGGCAGGTTCTCCAGGGGGCGTTTTTGCGGAGTACGGGTTGGCCTCCTGAAGAGAGGGCTGCACAAAGGAGTGAGCAGGGAGAGCAACAACAAACTGCCGCCGAACACGATTGTCAGGGTATCCAATGCCATATATTCCTTATTCTGCCTCTAACTCGTCGCTGGTATAGCCTTGCGGCAGTTGGCGGCAGTTGTATCCCGAAGCCATGATTTCACCGTATGCACCGGCAGAGCGGATGGCCAGCAAGTCGCCGCGATGGCTTTTGTTTATATCAATATGCTTGGCAAATACATCGCTTGATTCGCATATCGGCCCAACCACGTCATAAGCTTCTGCCGGTTCGTTGCTCGACAGATTTTCAATTTTGTGGTAAGCTTGATAAAGCGCCGGGCGGATGAGTTCGGTCATACCGGCATCAACGATGGCAAACTGTTTGGAGGCTCCTTGTTTTATATATAAGGTACGTGTAATGAGCGAACCACACTGCCCCACGATAGCTCGTCCCAGCTCAAAATGGAGTTTTTGCCCCGGGCGCAGTTTCAAGTGGCGTGCATAGGTAGTGAAGTAGGACTTAAAGTCGGGTATGGGCAAGCGGTTGGGGTGTTGGTAGTCGATGCCCAGTCCGCCGCCCACATTGATGTGCCCTACTTTGACATGATGGCGTTCAAGTTCATCCTGCAAACCGTTGATACGGTTGCAGAGTGCTTCAAAGTCGCCCATGTCCAGTATTTGCGATCCGATATGGAAATGAAGCCCAATAAAGCGTATGTTGTCCATGGACATTGCTGTATCTATTACGCTCTCCATATCGCGCATGGCTATGCCGAACTTGTTTTCTGCTAAGCCGGTTGTGATGTTGGCGTGTGTGTGTGCACCTACGTTGGGGTTGATGCGGAAAGCCACTTGGGCTGTTTTCCCTTTCTTGGCTGCCAGTTCGTTTATCACTTCCAGCTCTGGTATGCTTTCCACGTTAAAGCAGAAAATATTTTTATCGAGGGCTAAGTTGATTTCCCAGTCGCTCTTGCCCACACCGGCATAGACAATGCGCGACGGCGGGAATCCTGCTTTTACCGAGGCGCTGATTTCACCGCCACTAACACAGTCGGCTCCGAGTCCAGCCTCACGGATAATGTTCAGTAATTTAGGGTTGGCATTTGCTTTGACAGCATAATGTACGGTGAATCCCTCGTGTTTTCCAGCCTCCATGTTGATGGTGCGCAAGGTTTCGCGCAGCAGATTGGTGTCGTAATAATAGAAAGGGGTTTGTATCGACTGAAAGCTATTTATAGGGAATGTTCCTTTCATATTTCTTCTGTTTGGTTCGGTAGTGCGATGAATAATCTGCCGGTTAAACCATATATACCGGCAGACTATCCTTTTTCTATGCTGCTTAGTGATTGAACAGAGTATCGCTCAAGCTTTGCAGTGCCCGTTTCTTATCTTCTTCTTTAATCAGGAAAGATATGTTGTAGTTGCTTCCACCATAGGAAATCATCCGTACGGGAATATTCTTCATGGCTTCTGCTGCAAGTGTCTCGAAACCGACATTGCTCCAGTCTAAATCGCCTACAACACAGATAATACACATGCCGGTATCAACAGTCACTGTGCCGTATTTTTTCAGTTCGTCGACAATTTCCGAAAGGTGTGTGTCGTTATCAATACTCATGGAAACCCCCACTTCTGATGTGCAAACCATATCAATCGCCGTCTGATAGCTTTCAAAGATTTCGAAAACCTTACGCAGGAATCCTGTTGCCAGCAGCATACGGCTCGACTTGATTTTTATGGCCGTGATGTTGTCTTTTGCAGCTACGGCCTTTATCTTACCCACTTCAGTGGCGTTGCTGATAGTCGTTCCTTCCGCTTCCGGTTCCATCGTGTTCAGCAGCCTGACAGGGATACCGGCATATTTAGCTGGCTGGATACAGGTTGGATGCAGGATTTTTGCACCGAAGTAGGCCAGCTCGGCAGCTTCTTCAAAATGCAACTGATGAACCGGGGTCGTCTTGTCTACTACTCGTGGGTCGTTATTGTGCATGCCGTCGATATCGGTCCAAATCTGGATTTCTTCGGCATTGATAGCTGCACCGATGAGCGATGCGGTATAGTCGCTCCCTCCACGCTGCAGGTTATCGATCTCCCCATAGGCATTGCGGCAGATGAAACCTTGGGTGATATAGATTTGCACGTCTTTGTTCTTTTCGAGGACAGCGTTCAGCTTTTCCTTGATATACAGTGGGTCGGGTTCTGAGTTTTTGTCGGTGCGCATGAAGTCCAGTGCAGAAAGCAGGGTCGCATTGATGCCTTGTTCTTTCATGTAATTAGTCACCATGTTGGTGCTAATCATTTCGCCTTGTGCAACGATGCTCTTTTCTTCGAAACTGGTGAACAGCTCTTTTGTGAAAGAGCGCAGGTAATTAAACTCGCCGATGAGGAAATTGCGTGTGTTGGCCCGCCATTCTTCAGTCGAATACAACTCGTCGACATGCTTCATGTATTTCTGTTCGAGCTTATTGATGACCTCGTTGGCTCCTTCCGGATTCTTTTTGTAGAGATAGTCGGAAATCTCGATGAGAGAGTTGGTCGTCCCAGACATTGCTGAGAGGACTACGAATACGGGCTGGCCCGATGATGTCACTAATTTGGCCACATCCTTCATGCGGGCAGGAGTGCCTACCGATGTGCCTCCGAATTTCATTACTTTCATAAGTCTATATGTTTTTTGTTTATTTCCTTTGTCATACTGATAAATCCTCTCTTGCACTATAGTCTGCGCCCGGTGCTGTTTCCTGATCGGCATCTCTGGTTATCTGCACTTTATTGAAATCGGTGGATACTTCTTCTATCCGTCCGTTTATGCACTGATATACAATACCCGGATATCTGTCAAGCAGCGGCATGTTGTGCGTACTCATCACGATGGCAGTACCGGTTTGGGATACTTGGCGGAGCAGCTGTATGATTGTACCGGCTGTTTCCGGGTCGAGGTTACCGGTAGGCTCATCTGCTATAATCAGTTTCGGCTTGTTGAGCGTGGCGCGTGCTATGGCGATGCGTTGCTGTTCGCCTCCCGATAACTCATGGGGATACTTGCCGGCCTTGTCCTGCATGCCTACATCTGTCAGCACATCCTTGATACGCTGGTCTATTTCCGTTTTCGATTTCCACCCCGTTGCCTTTAATACAAAGAGCAGGTTCTGATACACGGTGCGGTCACCCAGCAATTGGAAATCTTGGAAAATGATTCCCATTTGCCGGCGTAATGCCGGAATGTATTTCTGCTTCACGTTCCTAAGGTCGTGATTCAGCACCATAGCATCTTCTCCCTCGTTTACATCGAGTTCGAAATAAATGGTTTTCAGTAACGAACTTTTGCCGGAGCCAACACGGCCGATGATGTATATGAATTCGCCTTCATCCACATGGAAGTTGACATTGCCCAGCACAAGCCGGCCGTCCTGCTGGTAGATGTTTACGTTTTTATAATCAATAAGCATATCTTCCGTTGATTATTATTTATTCTTATTCCATTTTGCCGGCAGCTTTAGCGTCGCGCCGTTTTTTGTCCCAATTGGGGTCGTGGCGCTTCTGCAGTTCCTGGGCAACATCCTCGATGTTGAGGCCTTTACTTGTGAGCAAGACCATGAGGTGATAAATCATATCGGAAGCTTCATAAACTAATTTCCCGTCAGTTCCGTTTGTTGCTTCGATAATCATCTCGAGTGCTTCCTCCCCGACTTTCTGTGCCATGCGGTTCAGGCCGTCTTTAAAGAGTTTGGTTGTATAACTCCCTTCCGGCATTTCTTCATGGCGTTTGTTGATGAACGCTTGCAGTTCGGCGAGAAAGAGCAGGGGAGTACTTTCATTCTCCTCCCCCCAACAAGTCCCGGTACCTTTGTGGCAGGTTGGACCGTCGGGATGCACTTTTATTAAAAGGGTATCATTATCGCAATCGGCCTGTATGCTCACCACGTTCAAGTAATTACCCGATGTCTCTCCCTTTGTCCAAAGCGTTTTCCGGCTCCGGCTCCAGAATGTAACCTTCCGGGTCTCGAGCGTCTTGGTATAGGCCTCTTGGTTCATGTAGCCCAGCATCAGTACGTTCTTAGTTCCTGCATCTTGAATGATAGCAGGCACCAATCCGTCCGTTTTTGCGAAATCAATTTGCATATTCTTCTTTGGTTTATATTCTTACGTTTATCCCTTCTTCTCTCAAATAGCGCTTCAAATCGGGGATAGGGATTTCCCCGAAATGGAATACACTGGCTGCCAGTGCCGCATCAGCATGCCCTAAGATAAAGGCATCACGGAAATGCTCTTTCGCCCCAGCTCCTCCGCTGGCTATCACGGGGATGGACAGCTCGGCGGCCAGTTGGGCCAATGCCTCGTTTGCATAACCAGTTTTTACGCCGTCATGGTTCATGCTAGTGAACAGTATTTCCCCTGCACCGCGTTCTTGTGCTTCTTTTGCCCATTCAAACAGCCCCAGTCCGGTTCGTTCGCGTCCCCCTTTCAGATAACAGTGCCATCCGTCTTCATCGTAACGGGCATCGATGGCGCACACGCATACCTGGCTGCCGAACCGTTTACTGATTTCGTCAAGCAATTGCGGGTGGCGGATGGCGGAACTGTTTACGCTCACCTTGTCGGCGCCGGCATAAAGCAGGCGTTCTACATCGGACAGTTCATTGATGCCTCCGCCCACGGTGAAGGGTATGTTTATCTCGGCGGCGACGCGCGTCACCATTTCCGTAAATGTCTTACGGCCTTCGAAACTGGCCGTTATATCAAGGAACACCAACTCATCGGCCCCCGCTTCACTATACGCTTTGCCCAGTTCAACAGGGTCGCCGGCTTTCCGCAGGTTGATGAAGTTGGTTCCCTTTACCGTCTCCCCGTCTTTTACATCAAGGCAGGGTATTATGCGTTTTGCGAGTCCCATAATTCCTTCAGGTTAATTTTTCCTTCATAAATTGCTTTCCCGAAGACAACGGCTGGGATTCCTGCATCGTTCAAGCTTTCAATGTCTTCCTTACACGACACTCCTCCGCTTGCTATCAAGTGCAATTGGGGGTATGCCGCCATTACTTTTTCATAGAGCCCGGTGGCAGGCCCTTGCAGCGTACCATCCTTGGATATTTCTGTGCAGAGCACATTCTTTACACCGTGGTCAATATAGTATTTCAGGAAAGGGAGAAGGGCTTCCTGAGAATCTTCTTTCCATCCGTTAATCGAAATTTTGCCGTGGCGGACATCAGCCCCCAAAATCATCCGTTCTGCTCCATATTTCTCCAGCCATTCGATAAACAATTCCCGGTTGGTGACGGCTATTGAACCGACTGTAACCATTGCAGCTCCACAATCGAATGCTGCCTCGATATCCTCATGGGTCTTGATGCCCCCGCCGAAGTCCACGGTCAGCCGTGTTGTCCTCGTGATTGCCTTCAGTACATCTGCATTCACGATATGTTTCGATTTGGCACCGTCTAAGTCAACCACATGCAACCGCTTGAAGCCCAAGTCTTCAAATTGCTTGGCTACGTCTGCCGGATTATCGCTGTATACCGTCTTCTGCCCGTAATCACCTTTAGTCAGGCGCACACATTTGCCGTCTATCAAGTCTATCGCAGGGATGAGTTCAATCATATCTCCATAAAATTTTTAAGTATACGCTCACCTGTACTTCCGCTTTTTTCGGGATGGAACTGTGTTGCGTAGAAGTTATCTTTATGCAAAGCAGCACTGTATGACAGGATATGGCCGGTTGTAGCGATGGTGTGCCCACAGAGGGGGACATAGTAGCTGTGCACGAAATAAACATACTCGCTCTCCTCAACCCCCTTAAAGAGCGGGGATTTTAGGTCCGTAAGGGCATTCCATCCCATGCAGGGCACTTTCTCTTCGTGGCGGACTGGCACAAACAGCTTTACGTCGGCATCAAAAATTCCGATACATTGTGTATCGCCTTCTTCGGAGTGATGGCAGAGCAGTTGCTGGCCGACGCATATACCCAGCACGGGTTGGCGCAAGTCGCGGATAACACGGTCTAACCCTCTGGCACGCAGGTACTCCATGGCTCCCCGTGCTTCGCCTTGCCCAGGAAAGAGCACACGGTCGGCTTTTCCCAGTTCTTCCGCATCGTCCGTCAGTAGTGGCTCTATGCCCATCCGCCGCAGTGCATTGACTACCGAATAGATGTTGCCGGCATTGTATTTTACGATAGCTACGTTCATCTATGAGAAGATAATGGTCTTATTATGATAGGTCAGGATTTTGCGCTCTATATGTTTCCGGACAGCCCGGGAGAGCACGATTTTCTCGAGGTCCCTGCCTTTTCTTACCATGCTTTCTGCTGTGTCCTTATGCGAAACGCGCATCACGTCTTGTTCGATGATGGGGCCTGCATCCAGATCGGCCGTTACATAGTGGCTTGTTGCGCCGATTACTTTCACGCCGCGTTCCCATGCTTGATGATAGGGCTTCGCACCGACAAAGGCCGGAAGGAACGAGTGGTGAATATTGATGATATGGTTAGGGTAACGCTTAATCATGTCGTCGCTGATAATCTGCATATAGCGGGCCAGCACAATAAACGTTACTCTTTCCTTTTTCAGCAGTTCCATTTCCGCAGCCTCCACCTCGGCCTTGTTCGAGTGGTCTTTTTTTATCGACCAGACATAGTATGGAATACTGAATTGGTCGGCTACATAGCGCAGGTCCTCGTGGTTGCTGATAATGCAAGGAATATCCACGTCGAACTCACCGGCTTTCCAACGGGCCAGCAAATCATACAGGCAATGGCTCATTTTGCTGACAAAGATAGCCATGCGGGGCCGCTGGTCGCTGAAATACAGGTTGCATTCCATCTTGTATCGTTGTGCGTACAGCGTCTGTATGTACTCTTTGATTTTCTCCCTTGGAATGAGAAAAGTATCCAATACCCATTCAATGCGCATGAAGAAATTGCCGTCTTGCCGGTCAACGTATTGATCCAGATAGACGATATTTCCTTGATTGTCTGTTATAAACTTTGTCATCTCCGATATGATTCCCTGTTGGTCAGGGCAATGCAGGAGCAAGATTGCGGTTGGTTTCATTTTACTGTGTCTTGTTAGTTTTTATATGCACCTCCTTTAAATCAATGTGCAAAGTTACTGAAAATCATTGTAAAAACCGAAGAATTTAAGAAGATTAATGCAGTTTATCCCGATTATAAAGGCGGTACGAAGAAAATCGTTGGATTTGTATCGGCGTCCGAAGGCAGAAGGGGTTGAGATTATGCGTGCTGTCTTGGTAATCTCGCATACGGATAATTGTTTATTCGCGGTAGAAAAAAGAGAACAAACTGTTAAACCAGCTGATGTTTATATGGAACCACCGGTTTGTGCTGACCGGCTTACCCCCGAAGCGTAATATAAACTCGCGGAAAGGGTTCTTGCGGAAAGGCAATCCCACATCCATGAAAACAATATGGTCATATCGCCGTCCGTGGGCATATTTGATGGCATTCCATATCGTCATCACGTCAGGATGCAGCGCATGAAAGCTCTTACGGCGGAAAGCCGAGTACCATAGATAGGCATCTTTACCGCTGAATGCACAGGCGCAACAACCTACGATGTGGCCGCGATATTTCGTTACAAACAACTGGCCGTTCCCACTCTTCTGCAAGCCTTTGAAAAATGCGTCGTCAGGAATGTAGCGTTTGGGTTTAAGGACATTGTGCATGTGCATGAGGCGCGAAAAAGACCGGAAATCCTCTTCGGTCTCTACGATGCTCGATGTAACGCCGCGCTTTTCCGCGTTTGTTATGCGATGCTTCATCTTGTCGCTCAGCCGTTCTTCGGGAGCCTTACTGTGGAGCGAGTTGTGAATGCTCATCCAATGAACCGGGAAATAGCCGTGTTGGCGGAATTGCTTATAACCAAACATCTTGTTGCTTAGGTTGCCGAACTCTGTATACAAAACGCGGAGCTGCATCTTTTTGTTCAGCGTTTGCAGCATCAGCCCGAACAGTTCGTCTTGCCGGAACTCGCTTTCCTCATATTCGCCGGCCCCATGGATGCGGCAGTGCATATATAAATAAGGTGGGAACCATGATGACCGGTATCGGATGACAGCCAGGAGATGGCACAATATCCTTCCTTCGGATGTGTTGACAACAACCATATAGGGCTTTTGGCGCGGTGTTTGTTCACACAACTCGAATAGCGCCTTGCTGTGGAAATAGTTGTGGTACGGCATCTCCGGCAAGTCGCTGCTATGGCTGTAGATATTTGTCACCAAATTTTTCACCCTGCAAATTTAACAATAATAATTCATAATTCACAATTCATAATTCATATTTTTTGTTCATCTCCGCATTAATTATTATTTTTGCACATAATAATCAATATTATCAGCGAGTATGACAGAATTTAAAGACTTGGTACAGTTGCGCCGGAGCCACCGCAGGTTTACCGGCGAAGAAATAGACGCAGACGACGTAAAGCTGATTTTGCGTGCAGCATTGATGTCTCCTACATCAAAAGGGCAGCGCGCATGGCAGTTTATCGTGGTGGATGACCGCTTTGATATAGAAAGGCTCTCGGATGCAAAAGACATGGGGTCGCAGTTTATGAAAGATGCGCCCCTTGCCGTCGTCGTCTTGGGCGACCCGGTGCAGAACGATTGCTGGGTGGAAGACGGGACCATCGCGGCCGTGTCGATGCAGTATCAGGCCGAAGAATTGGGGCTGGGCTCCTGTTGGATACAGATGCGTGGCCGGGGATTAAGCGATGGGACGGATGCCGATACGGTGATACGCGGCATTCTTGACATTCCCGGAAACTTGAATGTCCTCTGTGTCATTGCCATCGGGCATAAGGCTGATGAGCGCAAGCCGCAGGACGAAGAAAAACTGAAGTGGGAGACCGTCCACTTGGGCAAATATTAATCATCCGCATCTGATGAAAATTGTTTTTATCGGTGCCGGGAAGTTGGCAACCAACTTGAGCCGCGCTTTGTTGGCTGCAGGGCACGACATCGTGCAGGTGTACAGTCGCACGATGGAGTCTGCCCGGCAGGTAGCGGCAATAGCCGGCGGAGCACCAACGGCGGATATACAGTCGCTTAACAAAAACGCCGATGTCTATATCGTTGCCGTGAAGGACTCGGCCATGCCCGAGATTCTGCCGCTCGTTTGTAAGGGTATCGAGCAGAAAGTGTTTATCCATACAGCCGGTTCGTTACCCATGGGTATTTTCAAGGGGATGGCTCTCCACTACGGCGTGCTCTACCCGATGCAATCGTTCTCCAAGGAGCGTGCTGTTGATTTTGAAGAGATTCCTTGCTTCATCGAAGGCAATGACCATCTTGCTACTGAAACGGTTAGCGAACTGGCAACAAGCATCAGCAAGGACGTAAGGCACCTGTCTTCCGAAGACCGGCGCTATCTGCATCTCGCGGCTGTGTTCGCTTGTAACTTTGTGAACCATTGTTATGCGCTATCTGCAGATATCCTTTTAAAGCATGGGCTGCCGTTTGAGGTGATGCTCCCGCTGATCAGGGAGACTGCCCGTAAGGTGGAGCAGATGTCTCCCGGCGAAGCCCAGACGGGCCCGGCCGTGCGCTATGACGAGAATGTAATACGCATACAGAGCCAAATGCTGCGCGATGACCCCTTTGCCAAGGAGATATATGAGCGCATGAGCCTCAGTATCCACCGTAAAGCCATGAAAAAATGATTCATTACGACTTAAATAAAATACGTTCAATCATCTTCGATGTCGACGGTGTGCTCAGCGCAGAGACCATTGTGTTGCACCCCAGCGGCGAACCGATGCGGACGGTTAACATCAAAGACGGCTATGCCATACAACTGGCCATGAAAATGGGATTGCGCATCGTTATCCTTACAGGTGGGAAAACCGACAGTGTGCGGATGCGTTACGAACATCTGGGCGTGAAAGATATTTATATGGGCTGTGCCGTCAAAATCAATACCTACAGGGAATTCCTTGCTAAATATGGGCTGAAGGACGAAGAGGTGATGTACATGGGCGACGACATTCCCGATTATGAAATCATGAAGCGTGTCGGTTGCCCGGTTTGCCCGGCAGATGCATCGCCGGATATCAAGGGTGTCAGCATCTACGTGAGCGGATACCGCGGCGGCCAGGGCTGCGGCCGCGATGTCATCGAGCAGGTGCTGCGTGCACAGGGCAAATGGCTGGACGACAATAAGGCATTCGGATGGTAGGATGGAAAATCTGAAGAATTATAAAATCATACTTGCAAGCAATTCGCCTCGCCGCAGGGAACTGCTGCGCGGTTTAGATCTTGATTTTGAAGTACGCGTATTGCCCGGCATCGACGAAAGTTATCCGCCGGGGCTCGGAGCTGCGGAAATCCCACAGTACATCGCTGTGGAAAAGGCTGAAGCCAACCGTGCTGGGATGGCCGGCGACGAGTTGTTGATAACGGCTGACACCGTGGTCGTATTAGGCGAGGAGGTGCTCGGCAAGCCCCGGGACGACGATGATGCCCGCAGGATACTGCATCTTTTGAGCGGGAGGACACACCAAGTGGTAACGGGGGTGTGTCTGATGACTAAACAAATGAAGCGCCAGTTTTCAGTATCTACCGGCGTTACTTTCAGGACATTGCTTGACGCTGAAATCGATTATTATGTCAGTACGTATCATCCGTTAGACAAAGCCGGTGCTTACGGCATTCAAGAATGGATTGGGTATATAGGGGTTACCGGACTTACCGGAAGTTACTTTAATGTGATGGGATTGCCGGTTCAGCGCATCTATGAAGAACTGAAATTGTTCTAAAAGTTGGATAAATTGGGCTGAATGTAAAAAAAAAGAAATATTTATAATAAAAAAACGTCGAAAAGTTTTGCACATTCGAGAATATTTATTATCTTTGCATCGACAACTAGTAATTTTAATCTATATTTATCATTTTCCTAAGAAGGAATCTGTCTGTGAAGATGGATTCCTTTTTTAGTATGTACACATTTGGATGGGAAAGCGAGCGTTCCCATCATTGAAAACCCTGTGTTTGGGAAGTCTGGCAAAGTGGTAACTAACGGATTGAAATCGTACAAGCATCTTGTAGCAGGACTACAAGCATCTTGTAGCAGGACTACAAGCACCTTGTAGCCCGATTACAAGCATCTGGTAACAAGCGTACAAGATGCTTGTAATGATGAGAAACTGAAAACCTTTTTCAAGCAATAGGCTGTCATGGTGAGAAAGAAACAGGCACAACTACCACCACATCTGCTTCTGTTTGTAGAAGGAGGCACAGATGAGGTATTCTTCAAGGCTCTGATGGGCTACTACACATCTAGTAACCTGAGTTCGGGATAAGAAAA
>DBRC01000083.1 GCA_002305505.1 Prevotella sp. UBA1378
TTCCTTATCCCGGACTGGCGTATTAAATGGGTTTATTGCAATGAATCAGGGGAATCTTTCTTTCTGGCGCGGCGGCCGCCGGCCATTAGTATTGCGGACGGATGAACGTGATGTTCTTGTCCCGGACTCAGGTTTATAGGAACTTTTTCCGTGAAAGTTGCTCGTATTCGGAAAGAATGATGTAACTTTGCCCCACCTAATTTTAAACATATATTGTAGATATGATCAACATTACATTTCCAGACGGATCTGTTCGCTCGTATGAACAGGGCGTAACTGGACTCCAGATTGCCGAGAGCATATCGCCGGCTCTGGCACGCGACGTATTGTCGTGCGGCGTGAATGGCGAAACTGTAGAACTTAACCGCCCCATCATGGAAGATGCGAAAATCGCGCTCTATAAGTGGGACGACGAAGAAGGCAGGCATACCTTCTGGCACACCAGCGCCCACCTGCTGGCGGAGGCGCTGCAGGAGTTGTATCCCGGCATACAGTTCGGCTTCGGGCCGGCTATCGAGAACGGTTTCTTCTACGACGTGCTGCTGAAGGACGGTGAATCGATTAAAGAAAGTGACTTCCCGAAAATCGAGGAGAAAATGAAGGAACTGGCCTCGAAGAAAGAGCCGGTGGTGCGCAAGGAAGTGGCTAAGGCCGATGCGCTGAAAGAATTCGGGGCCGACGGGCAAACATACAAGTGCGAGCACATCGACCAAGACTTGGAGGACGGCTCGATAACAACCTATACACAAGGCAACTTTACCGACCTTTGCCGCGGGCCGCACTTGCTGAATACAGGTGCCATCAAGGCCGTGAAACTGACTAATGTAGCCGGCGCGTTCTGGCGTGGCGATGCATCCCGTGAGCAGATGCAGCGCCTTTACGGCGTGGCATTCCCCAAGAAGAAAATGCTCGACGAGTACCTCGTGATGCTGGAGGAGGCCAAGAAGCGCGACCACCGTAAGATAGGCAAGGAGATGGAGCTCTTCATGTTCTCGGAGAACGTGGGCAAAGGGCTCCCCATCTGGCTGCCGAAGGGCACCGACCTGCGCCTGCGCTTGCAGGACCATCTGCGCAAGGTACAGAAGCGTTTCGGCTATCAGGAGGTCATCACCCCGCACATCGGTTCGAAGAACCTCTATATCACGAGCGGTCACTATGCCCATTACGGTAAAGACTCGTTCCAGCCTATCCATACCCCGGAAGAGGGCGAGGAATACATGCTGAAGCCGATGAACTGTCCCCACCATTGTGAGGTATTCGCATCGAAGCCCCGGTCGTACCGCGACCTGCCGTTGCGCATCGCAGAGTTCGGCACGGTATACCGTTACGAACAGAGCGGCGAGCTGCATGGACTGACGCGTGTGCGCTCGTTCACACAGGACGATGCGCATATCTTCTGCCGCCCGGATCAAGTAAAGCAGGAGTTCCTGAACGTGATGGATATCATCGGCATTGTGCTGAAGGCCTTCGGGTTCAACTTCGAAGCGCAGATTTCGCTGCGCGACCCTGCCGACCGGGAGAAATATATCGGCTCCGACGAAGACTGGGAACGTTCCGAAACGGCTATCGTCGAAGCATGTAAGGAAAAGGGGCTGAACGCCAAGATTGAATACGGCGAGGCCGCTTTCTACGGGCCTAAGCTCGATTTCATGATTAAGGATGCCATCGGCCGCCGCTGGCAGTTGGGCACCATCCAGGTAGACTATAACCTGCCGCAGCGGTTCAAGCTGGAATATACCGACGAAGACAATACGAAGAAGACCCCGGTAATGGTCCACCGTGCCCCGTTCGGCAGCTTGGAGCGCTTCACGGCCGTGCTCATCGAGCATACCAGCGGCCACTTCCCGTTGTGGCTCACGCCCGACCAAGTGGCTATATTGCCCATCTCGGAGAAATACAACGACTATGCCAAGCAGGTGGCAGCCTACTTCGATTCCGTCGGCGTGCGTTCCGTCATCGACGACCGTAACGAGAAAGTGGGGCGCAAAGTGCGCGACAACGAGTTGAAACGCGTGCCCTACATGGTCATCGTCGGCGAACAGGAACAAGCGGCAGGCACAGTGGCCGTGCGTCCGCAGGGTGGCGGCGAGCAGAGCGTAATGTCGATGGAAGACTTTGCCAGGAAAATCAACGGCGAAGTGGCCGAAATGACGAAAGAATTCTAAGCAGCATCTTTAAAAACGGGGATTATCCCGGTTACACGGACGAATGCAATGCTTCCAAACAGGCAGCATGCAGAAAAACGTGAAATCTGCATAATCCCCGTTTGACATGCTTGAAAAATAATTAAGTAAAAATTTTGCTAATTCATTGAATTATCGTATCTTTGCACCCGATTTTCATAAAATAGTTGGATGAAGAATGACAATATAAAGAATCAGTACCGTGTAAACGAACAGATACGTGTACGTGAAGTCCGCATTGTAGGCGACAGCGGCTCTACCGTGATGCCTACACGCCAGGCATTGGAAATGGCCCGTGAGCAAGGCGTAGACCTCGTGGAGATTTCGCCGAATGCAAACCCGCCAGTCTGCCGTATCATCGACTATTCGAAATTCCTCTATCAGCAAAAGAAGCGTGCGAAGGAAATGAAAGCCAAGCAGGTAAAGGTAGAGGTGAAGGAAATCCGGTTCGGCCCGCAGACAGATGAGCACGACTATCAGTTCAAGCTGAAGCATGCAAAGGAGTTCCTCGAAGAAGGGAATAAAGTGCGTGCGTATGTTTTCTTCCGTGGGCGCAGCATCCTCTTCAAGGAACAGGGCGAGGTATTGCTCCTCCGTTTTGCCAATGACCTGGAGGAATACGGAAAGGTGGAGCACATGCCATCACTCGAAGGCAAGAAGATGTTTATCTATCTGGCGCCGAAGAAAGCTGGTGTCGTCAAGAAAAGTCAGCAGGCGATGGACCGGGAGAGGAAAAGCGCGGAAGCCAAAGGGGCTGTTACGGCACAAGAAGCAGAAGTCGCATCTCCGGCAAGCGGCGGTTTATTCGCTAATGCCAAAATCAGTGCCGATGCGCTGAAGAAGCTGCAGGGAGACAGCAGTGAACAATAGAAAGACAGGTGCGTAACGCCCGGTATATGCGTTGCCACCATTAATAAATAACAATTTAAACAATAAAAAAATGCCAAAATCCAAGACAAATTCCGGCGCAAAGAAGAGATTCTCATTCACCGGTACAGGTAAGATTAAGAGACATCGTGCTTACCACAGACACATTCTGACAAAGAAAACAAAGAAGCAAAAACGCAATTTGCTGCACCAGACTCTTGTAGATAAGAGCGATATGAAGCAGGTGCGCGAATTGTTGTGTCTCCGTTAAACCTATTGTCGAACATTTAAAGAAGAAAAATTATGCCAAGATCAGTCAATCACGTTGCATCAAGAGCAAAACGTAAAAGAATTTTAAAGCTCACTCGTGGCTACTTTGGAGCTCGCAAGAATGTTTGGACAGTAGCCAAGAATACATGGGAGAAAGGTCTTACCTATGCATACCGTGACCGCCGCAACAAGAAGCGCAACTTCCGCTCGCTGTGGATTCAGCGTATCAACGCTGCTGCCCGCCTCGAAGGCATGACCTATTCGGTATTGATGGGTGCTTTGACCAAAGCAGGTATCGAGATCAACCGCAAGGTGCTCGCCGACCTCGCCGTTAACAACCCGGAGGCTTTCAAGGCTATCGTGGAAAAGGTGAAGTAAATCAACTGTCTTATTTATATTTAATTAAAGAGAGCTGCAATCCCAAGATTGCGGCTCTCTTTAATACTGCCCTTATTTCATTCCCTTCATCGACAGCGATATTCTGTTTCTCCTTCGGTCGATTGCTATTACGCGCACTCTGACGTGTTGGTGCAGTTTCACTACTTGTGTCGGGTCGCTCACGAATCTGTCGGCCAGTTGCGAGATGTGTACCAGTCCGTCCTGATGCACGCCGATGTCTACGAACGCGCCGAAGTTAGTGATATTGGTCACGATACCGGGCAGTTCCATCCCCTCGGCCAGGTCTTCCACCGTTTGTACGTTTTTGTCGAATTCAAACTCCTCTATCTGTTCGCGCGGGTCTCTGCCCGGTTTTTCCAGTTCTTTCATGATGTCGGTCAGGGTGGGTATGCCCACTTCGTCCGTTACGTATTGTTTGATGTCTATTCTCGCCCGCTTTTCCTTATCGGCTATCAGCTGGCCCACCGTGCAACCGTTGTCTTTCGCCATCTTTTCCACCACGCCGTAGCTTTCGGGGTGCACGGCACTGTTGTCCAACGGGTTCTTTGCTCCCGGTATCCGCAGGAATCCGGCGCATTGTTCGTAAGCGGCAGGCCCCAGTCTTGCCACCTTCTTTAGCTGTGCCCTGCTGGTGAAGGCACCGTTTTCCCTGCGGTAGTCGACGATGTTCTTTGCCAGCGTAGGCCCCAGTCCGCTTACATACATTAAGAGGTGCTGGCTGGCTGTATTCAGATTAACGCCCACCAAGTTCACGCAGCTCTCCACCGTATGGTCGAGCGAACGCTTCAGTTTCGCCTGGTCCACATCGTGCTGGTATTGTCCCACGCCTATGCTCTTCGGGTCTATTTTCACCAGTTCGGCCAATGGGTCCATCAGCCGCCGGCCAATGCTGACCGCGCCGCGCACCGTGACATCTTCGTCAGGAAACTCCTCGCGTGCCGCCTTTGATGCCGAGTAGACCGAAGCGCCGTCTTCGCTCACGACGAATACCTGCGGTTTTATTGCCGGTTGCTTGCCGTTCCGTGCTTTTTGCTGTGCCGTTTCTTTTTCGAATGCAGGCCCTTCAAGACATTCGTCCACAAAGCTCTTTGTTTCCCGGCTTGCCGTCCCGTTGCCGATGGCTATCGCTTCGATTTGGTATTGCCCCATCATCTTCTGCAGGCTGTAGGTTGCTTGTCCCCGGTGGGCCACGGGCGGGTGGGGGAAAATAGCCTCGTGGTGCAGCAGATTGCCTTGGGCGTCTAAGCACACCACCTTGCATCCCGTACGGAACCCCGGGTCTATGCCCATCACGCGCTTTTGTCCCAGCGGTGCGCCCAACAGCAGTTGGCGTAGATTCTCCGTGAACACATTGATGGCCTCTTCGTCGGCTTTGTCCTTGCTGAGGTTGGCGAACTCCGTCTCTATGGACGGTTTCAGCAGTCGCTTGTAACCGTCTGCCACAGCCTCGGCCACCAACAGGCTGCACCGCCCGTTCCCATGCACATAGTTGCGTTTCAGCCGTTCCATGCATTCGTCATCGTCTGCCGAGATACCGACGCGCAGTATCCCCTCGTTCTCGCCGCGCCGCATGGCCAGCAAGCGGTGGGATGAGCAGCGCTTCAACGGTTCTTCCCAGTCGAAGTAATCGGAATATTTGGCGGCCTCTTCTGTGTTTTCCTTTGCCTTTACCACTTTTGACGTGATGAAGGCCTCGCGCCGGAAAGCTCCGCGTAGTTGTTGGCGTGAGCGTTCGTCCTCGCTCACCTGTTCGGCAATGATGGCTTGTGCCCCTTTCAGTGCAGCGTCCGTGTCTTTTACATCTCCCTTAACAAACCGTTGGGCCGCAGCTTCCGGGTTCGGTTCCCGTTGCATCATCAGGATGACGCTCAGCGGTTCCAGCCCCTGTTCGCGTGCCACTTGCGCACGTGTGCGGCGTCTGGGCTTATAAGGCAGGTAAATATCCTCCAGCGTTGTAGCCTCCCAGCAGTCATCAATGCGCTTTTGCAATTCGGGTGTCATCTTTTCCTGTTCGGTGATGGTCTTCACGATGGTTTCCTTGCGCTTGGCCATTTCCTTCAGTTTGTCGAAGCGGTCGCTGATTGCCGCAATCTGTACCTCGTCGAATCCTCCTGTCCGTTCCTTCCTGTAGCGTGATATGAAAGGGATGGTGCATCCCTCCTCCAGCAGTTTCAGCGTGTTTTCGATGCCCCGTTCCGGCAGGTGCAGTTCGGCACTAATCAGGCGGGTGAATATCTTGATTGTTTCCATTTGATAGTTATTTTGGGTTTTGGTTTGGCAAAAGTACGAAAAATAATTGTAATATCCTTCCGGATTTCCTTTTTCAAGCAGCGGGGAGATGTGAATGGAGCGAATACGGCTTCGCTTACCGGTCGTCTTTCCTCATCAAATGCTTTCTTTCCGTTTCAGAGAACTTCTCAATGGCATAGCGCAGCATCGTGCGCGGCATTGCCGTGCGGTGCTCTTCGACGTATGTGTATAACCGGCGGGCATCGTGCTTCCCGGCTTCGCGCAGCATCCAGCCGATGGCCTTATGCATCAGGTCGTGCGGATGTCGCATCATCTTCCCGGCCAGCGCGTAGGTATCATCAAGGTCAGCTTTCTTGATGAAAGCATACGTGCTTACGATAGCGATGCGGTTGTCCCAAAGCAGTTGGCTCTCAGCCAGCCGGTAAAGTATGTCGCGTGGCTTGTCTGCCAGGAACTCTCCCACAATCGTAGGGGCACTGAGGTCCACGAGGTCCCAGTTGTTGATGCGTGCAGTGTGGGCGAGGTAGAAGTCGAACATCGTGCGGCGCTCGGTTTCCGTTGCTTTCTTCCAGCGCAGTACCAGGATAAGCAGTCCGCACAGGCGCATCTCGTGGTATTCGGACAGCAGCAGCACCTCTATATCGCAGATAGAAGCCTCCTTATGCGCTCTTGCCACTTTGCGTATGTCTGGTACTACGATGCCCATGAAGCAGTCGCCTTCGCCATATTCGCCTTTCCCTGTTTTAAAGAAACGCGGTAGAATCTCACGTTTCTCCATGTTTACGTACTGTTGCAAGTCGCTGAAAATCTGTTCGGTAATAGTCATGGTGTCCTTCCTCCTGTATGTTTTTTATGCAAAGGTACGCATAATTGGTAAAAATACAAATTAAATGTATTTTATTTTGTGTTCCGCCCGATTTGTCGTAACTTTGCATGTCTTATAAAATTATACGGAGTGTAGATGATATCAGTAGAAGGACTTAAAGTAGAATTTGGAGTAAAGCCCTTGTTCAGCGACGCCAGTTTTGTCATCAACGGAAAAGACCGCATTGCATTGGTTGGGAAAAACGGTGCGGGCAAGTCGACCCTGCTTAAAATATTATGCGGGATGCAGAAACCAGCCGGAGGAACCGTGTCCGTACCCAGCGATACGGCCATCGGATACCTGCCGCAGGTGATGATACTGCAGGATGATACCACCGTGCGGCAAGAAGCCAGCAAAGCTTTCTCCCATACAGCCAGGCTGAAGGAACGCTTGGAGCGGTTGAACCGGGAATTGACGGAGCGTACCGACTACGAGAGCGACGACTACATGGCACTGGTGGGGAAATTCACACAGGAGCACGAGCGGTATATGATGATGGGGGCCGAAAACCATGAGGCCGAGCTGGAGCGTACACTGGTTGGCTTGGGATTCGTGCGCAGCGATTTCGAGCGCCCTACCAGCGAGTTCAGCGGCGGGTGGCGCATGCGCATAGAACTAGCCAAAATACTGTTGCAGAAACCCGATGTGCTGTTGCTCGACGAGCCTACCAACCATCTGGACATAGAGAGTATACAGTGGCTGGAGCAGTTTCTCGCTACATCAGCGAGTGCGGTAGTGCTGGTGAGCCACGACCGTGCCTTCATCAATAACGTTTCCAACCGCACGCTGGAGATATCGTGCGGCCGGGTGGTAGACTACCGGGTGAAGTACGACGAGTATGTGGTGTTGCGAAAAGAACGCCGCGAACAGCAGTTGCGTGCATACGAGAACCAGCAGAAGGAAATGTCCGACATCAAGGAGTTTATCGAGCGGTTCCGCTATAAGCCTACGAAAGCCGTACAGGTGCAGCAGCGCATCAAGCAACTCGAAAAGATGGTGCCGGTGGAAATTGACGAAGTGGACAACTCGGCCATGCACTTGAAGTTCCCCCCCTGCCTGCGAAGCGGCGACTATCCCGTAATCTGCGATGAGGTGCGCAAGGACTATGGCCTGCATACCGTGTTCAGCCATGTTTCGCTGACCATCAAGCGCGGCGAGAAAGTGGCCTTTGTCGGGAAAAACGGGGAGGGTAAATCGACGTTGGTGAAGTGTATCATGGACGAGATACCTTACGATGGGCATCTGAAGATGGGGCACAATGTGCAGATTGGCTATTTCGCCCAAAACCAGGCTCAGTTGCTCGACGAATCGCTGACGGTGTTTGATACCATCGACCACGTGGCAAAGGGCGAAGTGAGGATGAAAATCAACAATATCCTCGGTGCATTCATGTTCGGCGGTGAAGCGTCGGAAAAGAAAGTGAAGGTGTTGAGCGGCGGCGAGCGCAGCAGGCTGGCGATGATAAAGCTGCTGCTTGAACCCGTGAACCTGCTGATTCTTGACGAGCCTACCAACCACTTGGACATGCCGTCGAAAGATGTGCTGAAAGAAGCCATTAAGGCTTTTGACGGGACAGCCATCATCGTGAGCCACGACCGCGAATTCCTCGACGGACTGGTATCGAAGGTCTACGAGTTCGGCGAAGGCCGGGTGAAGGAGCATTTGGGGGGCATATACGATTTCCTGCAGACAAGGAAAATAGAGAACCTGAACGAACTGGGGAAAGCCGCTGGCGAGCCGCCACGCCCTGTGGAAGCGGTATCCGGAAGCCAGAAGGGCGCTCAGCCTGCAGCCAAAGAAAGCAGCGCCTCTTATGCCGAGCACAAGGAACAGCAGAAGAAGATACGCAAGGCAGAGCGTGCGGTGGAAGAGTCGGAGCGCAAAATTAACAGGATGGAGAAGCGGCTGAAAGAGCTCGACGAACTGCTGATGCTGCCGGAGAATGCCTCGAACATGGAATATGTAACGGAGTATACCACAACGAAGAAGCACCTTGATGACGAAGTAGAGACTTGGGAAATCCTCTCCGAAAAGCTGGAAAAACTGTTGGCGGGCAATGAAAACATCCCGTCCGAAGCGATTAAAGAATAACATTTTTAAAATAATAAAAGCATGAATATGAAAAGAATCATTCCGATTGTGGCATTCGCTTCCATGTCGATGATGAGCATGGGACAAGAGCCGCAGAAGTCGGGAATCGACCTTTCCGACTTGAACAAGAGCGTGAATCCTGCCGACGACTTTTACCAGTTTGCCTGTGGCGGATGGATTAAAAACAACCCGCTGCCGCCAGCTTATTCGCGTTATGGCAGCTTCGACCGTTTGGCCGAAAACAACATCAAGCAAATCAATGGTATCCTTTCCGATTTGCTTACTGCCGACTATCAGCAGGGCTCGGTGGAGCGGAAGTTGAGCGACCTCTATAAGAGCGCGATGGACTCGGTGCGCCGCAACCGGGACGGCGTGGGGCCGCTGATGCCGCTCATCAATAAGATGGAAGCAGCCAAGACGGTGGCCGAGCTCTTCAGCATACAACTGGAGATGGCAGGCTATGGCGACCACGAGTTTATTACTTCCTACCTCTCGGCCGACCGCCGCAATTCTTCCATGAACATACTGTACATCAGTCAGGGCGGCTTGACGCTGGGACAGAGAGAGTATTATCTGGACAACGACGACGCTACGAAGAAGATTCGCGAGGCCTATAAGCGCCATATCGTGAAGATGTTCCAGTTGTTCGGATTCAAGAAAGCGGCAGCCGAGAAGAAAATGAAGAACGTGCTGAAGCTGGAAACAGAACTGGCCAAGTCATCGCGTACACGTACGGAGCTGCGCAACCCGGTGAAGAACTACAACAAGATGACATTGAGCGAGTTCGACGGCAAATACCCCAATGTCAAGCTCGAAAAAATAATGAATGCCCGGGGCATCAAGAGCCAGTATTTTCAGGAGTTGGTGGTGGGTCAGCCCGAATTTGTGGCCGGTGTTGATGCGCTGCTGGGCAAGATAACGCCTGCCGAATACCGTGATTACATGGAGTGGGGGCAGATAATGGATGCCGCATCTTTGCTGAGCGACGCCACAGCAGCCGAAAACTTCGACTTCTTCGGGAAAACAATGTCGGGACGTAAGGAAAACCACCCGCTGTGGCGGCGTGCCACCAACCAGGTTGAGGGCGTGATGGGGCAAGCCCTCGGGAAAATATACGTAGATAAGTATTTCCCTGCCTCTTCGAAGCTGCGCATGCAGAAGCTGGTGCGCAACTTGCAGATAGCGCTCGGCGAACGTATTGCCGCGCAAGACTGGATGAGCGACTCGACGAAGGTGAACGCTTTGCAGAAACTGAATGCGTTCTATGTGAAGATCGGTTATCCCGATACATGGATTGATATGTCGGAACTGACTATCGACCCGGAAAAATCGTACTACGAGAACTATAAGGAGTGCATGCGCTTCTGGAACCGCTACCGCATTGAGCAAAAAGCCGGAAAGCCGGTCGACCCCGACGAGTGGCACATGTATCCGCAAACGGTGAATGCTTATTATAATCCCACCACTAACGAGATTTGCTTCCCTGCCGGTATCCTTCAGCCGCCGTTCTTCGACCCAGAGGCCGACGACGCGTTTAACTATGGGGCCATCGGCGTGGTAATCGGACACGAGATGACACACGGCTTCGACGACCAAGGCCGCCGTTATGACAAAGACGGGAACATGCACGACTGGTGGACGAAGAAGGACGAGGAGAACTTTACGGAGCGTACGGATAAATATGCCGACTTCTTTTCGGCCATCAAGCTCTTGCCTGACCTCAATGCCAACGGCCGCTTGACGCTGGGTGAGAATCTGGCCGACCATGGCGGTCTGCAAGTGTCTTTCACGGCTTACAAGAATGCAACGAAAGGCATGCCCCTGCCGGTTATCGACGGGTTCACGCCCGAGCAGCGTTTCTTCTTGGCTTATTCTGGTGTATGGGCCGGCAACATCACTGAAGCCGAAATCCGCAACCGCACCAAAAGCGACCCTCATTCCCTGGGCGAGTGGCGCGTCAACGGCGCATTGCCCCACATCGACGCATGGTATGAAGCCTTCGGTGTAAAAGAGGGCGACAAGATGTTTATCCCGAAGGACAAGCGTCTCCCGCTTTGGTAACGGATTAACGGATTAACGGATTAACGGATTAACAGGTTAATAAATTAGGGATTACAAATTATGGTTTACATAGCTTTATACTATCAAACCGTAATCTGTAATCCCTAATCCGTAATCAATTATCAATTATTAATAACCTGGATTCTGGTATTCGGCACCGTTGGAGATGGCCTGTATGAATGCCTGCGGTATGGGGCGCACGGCATACTCAGCCTTGAAGTATTGACCAAGGTCGGGGTGCGTCTCGTTCAGGTAATCGGCATTTTTCAGCATACCTGTACGTTTCAGGTCGTAGAAGCGGCAGTACTCGCCGCACAGTTCGCGGCCGCGCTCGTCGAGTACGGTGCGTACGGTCGGCGTTCCGCTTAGCGCATTGGCACCGGCACGTGTTCGTACCTTATTGATACACTGCATGGCGCTTCCGGTATCGTTCAGATAGATGCTCGCTTCGGCAGCGATGAGGTATACTTCCGCCATGCGCATCATGAACGTAGCGTTCAGGTTGCCGTTGCGTGCTTTGCTCGCATTGGCCACGTAATAGTTGCTGCTCAAGTGCTTGCTGAGCGACGGATAAATATAGCGGAACAGGTTGTCCTTGCCGTTAAGCGTCATCTTTACGTTTCGGTTCGCATCGTCGTAAATATCCTTATAGTCTACGAGCAAATACTTCGATGTTGTCTTGTTTGCCACTTCCGATGCGTAGTCGGCATCCTGCGGCACCACTATCTTATATGCCATTTCGCCGGCCGCCAGCGACTGGCCCACTACGCTGGCGTCCTTGTTGAAGTTTGCCTGCGTGTTGGCATCCCACGTAAAGGCCTGGTTGCCGTTCCATTGTGTGGTGAACGATGCGTGGTAGCGCGGGTCGAGCGTACCGTCTTCCTGCACGAAGAGGTTCAGCAGGTGCTGTGTCGGCATGAAGTAGCCTTCCGAGTCATACTCATACGAGAGAACAGCCTCCTGCGTTTTCGTCCATGCCCCGAACTGGCTCAGCACGCACTGGAAGTCCTCGTCCATGCGGTTCAGTTTCCAGTTGCCGTTGCTCGAGCCATGCCCGTCGGCGCCGGCATACCAGCGGTGTTTCCACAGGGCTTCCTTGTTTTCCCAGTTGTTAGCCTCCTTAAACACCTCTTCAAAAGTGGGGTACATATATGCACCGTAGGTGCTGCCGCCCGCCTCGCAGTCGGCAATGAGCAGCTTGGCCGTGTCGAGCGCCTTCTGTACATATTCCGTCGTGCCATACTCGTAAGTCTGCAGATAAGCTTTAGCTAAAAAGCCGAGGGCAGCCTTCTTCGTTGGTGTGGTGCAAGTGGCATCCGTGCCTTTCTCCAGCCACTGTACGGCAAACTCCAGGTCGGGCAAGATGATATCTTGATACACCTTCAGCGGTTCAGTGCGCGTGGGTGCATATACTGTCGACGTGGCCGGCTCGGTAATAGCCGTTACCGCCCCAAACTGTTCTACGGCGTTGAAATAGTACATGGCGCGCATAAAGCGGGCGATGGCCACCTGCAGATTGCGCTCGGCATCCGTTTTGAAAGGCACCTTGTCGGCCTTTGATATGGCGATGTTGCAGGCCCCTATTCCGTCGTAGATGGCATTCCACATATTTGCTGTGTGGGTGATACTGGGCGATGCTCCTGCATCGAACCAGAAGTAGGGCGTGTACGACGAGTTGATGTTAGCCCGGTAAGTCCATAGGTCGGTATTGCCTTCCGAGAACATCATGTAATATTCAGTTCCGTAAAGGTGGCGTTCCATGCCGAAGAACGTCTGGTTTACCAGTGCGGCGTAAGTTTCCTCCGACGTAGCCAGGTTGTCCATCGTAAAGCCACCGGGATTGAATTCATTCAGTGAACATGCGCTGAACGATAAGATTGTAGCTGCCAATGTCGTTGACAACAAATTATTTTTGATTTTCGTTTTCATAATTAACTGTCCTCCTTTGTTTTAGAATGTGATGTTAACACCGAGCACATACTGCTTGTAGGTTGGGAAGGCGTCGGCTCCGCCCATTTCGGGGTCGGTGCCCTTCAGCTTGCTCTCCTTGCAGATTATCCACGGGTTGTAAGCCGTGAAGTAGAAGCGGCACTTTTCCATGAGCACATGCTTAGAGACCGACTTAGGCAGCGTGTAGCCGAGCGTGATGTTCTTCACCTTGAAGAACGAGCCGTCGAAGATGCGCAGCGAGGAGACACCGATAGTCTGGTTGTCGCCCGACCCCGGAGCCGGATAGTAAGCGCCCTGGTTATCCTCGGTCCAGTAGTCGGTGCCGGCAACTTGGTTTTCCGTGATATCCGATTTAGCCGTGTAGTAGCCCAGCAGTTTGCTGGAGATAGTCTGCCCGAGGCGTGCCATGGCATAAACGGTAAAGTCGAAGTTCTTATAGGTAAAGGTATTGTTCAAGCCGAGAATCCAGTTCGGATTGCTGTGTCCGAGCACCTGTCGGTCCTTGGTGCTATACTTGTGCTTGCCCTCGTCGGAAGTGCCGTCGCTGGCCTCTACGGGTATGGTTTCAATCTTCACCCATCCCGGTTTTACGCCGTAGGTATTCAGCTCTTCCGCTGTAGCATCCGTTCCCCATATACCTGCGTATTTATAGTCGTAAATCGACTTGATGGGATGCCCCTCGAACAGGCCCTCGTTCACGAGGTCGCCGTCGGGCAGGCTTTCGATGCGCTCCTTCTGCCATGTAGCCGTGAGCGAGGTGCTCCATGAGAAGTCTTTCTTGATGATATTACGGCTGTTGATGGTCATTTCCAATCCCCTGTTCCTTGTCTTGGCCAGGTTTTCCCAGGTCTTCAGTGGCGAGCCCCAGCCCGTAGCACCGTTGGTGATAGGCATCACGCGCTGGAAGAGCAGGCCGCGGGTTACGGTGGTATAATAATCGATGCTACCGTCGATGCGTCCGCCCAGTATGGCAAAGTCGAAGCCGAAGTTCCAGTTGTACGACTTCTCCCATCCCAGCGACGGGCTTTCGTAGTAGCCCGAGTACTGTGCAAACGGCTGTGTATGGCTTCCGTCGATGGTAATGCCGCTGCTCGTGTAGATGTAAGCCGTGGTGCTGGTGCCGTATGCTCCTACGCCGCCGGAGTTACCCGTAATACCCGCACCGATGCGCAGCTTCAGGTTGTCGAGCCATCCCTTGGTGGCCTCCATGAACGCCTCGTCGCTCACGCGCCATGCCAGTGCACCCGCGGGGAACGAGTCCCACTTGTTGCCTGCCGTGAAGAACGACACGCCGTCCCAGCGGTTAGAGAACGTGAATAAGTACTTACCCTTGTAGCCATAGTTGAAGCGCAGGGCATACGACATCTTCTGGGTCTGCGTAAAGCCCGATTCGATGTGCTGGCTGGTAGCCGACATCAGGCGCCAGTACTGCCATACGTCGAGTGCCTGGTTGCTGCCTCCGGCCAGTGCCTCTTCGGTATTGTTCTTCTGCCAAGAAGAAACAGCCGTGATCCCGAAGTCGTGGTCCTTGGCCACGGTGCGGCGATAGGAAATGATGTTTTCCCAGTTGTAGCCGTAGCCGTCGTTGTAGGTCAGGTCGGCATGCGGCGAGCCTGCATAGGTGGGGCGCAGTGCATTAGAGTATTTGCCCCAGTACTGTCCCAGGCGGGCGTGGGAGAGCGTGGCGTTCACCTGCGAGCGGATGTTCAGGCCGTCTACGGGTGTCAGTTCCAGATACCCGATGGCGTTGATGTAGGTGCTGCGCGTATTGCGTGCGTACTGGTTCTCAATCTTGTCGCCCAACGGGCTGTACTGGTTGTCGATATACTCGTGGTTCACGGCGCCGTTGGCATCGTATGCGTCGCCCAGCGGGAAGGCCGACAGCGCCCGGGTATACGTCTTGTTGTCGCCGCGGTCGTGGATAGTATAGGTGAGGTTGGACGTGAAGCCCACCTTGGCCCAGCCGGACAGCTGCTGGTCTATGTTCAGGCGCAGGGCATACCTGTCGCGCTGCTCGTTCTCGAGCAGCCCCTTGTCCTGCGTGTATACGGCCGAAGCATACACCTTGGTCTTCTCCGTACCGCCGGTTACAGAGAGCGAGTACTTCTGCGTGGTGGCCGTCCGTCCCGATACCTCGTCTACCCAGTCAATCCACTTCCCGGCATTATAGGCGTCGATATACGCCTGGTTGCCGCCCATCAAGGCATTGATATTGTCGGGATAGCTGCCGTTCTTGTACTTGTATGCCTCGCGGTAGTAGTTGGTCCACTCGTCGCCGGTCATACCGTTCTTGTATTCAGGTGCCCCGCTCCATCCGTAGTACGTGTCGAAGGTAACCTTAGCCTTTCCGGCAACGCCGCGCTTTGTGGTAATGATCACCACGCCGTTGGCACCCGCCGAACCGTAGATGGCCGTAGCAGAAGCATCTTTCAGCACGTCGATGCTCTCGATGTCGTTCGGGTTTAGGTTGTCGTAGCTTCCGGGCAGGCCGTCGATGATGAACAGTGGCTGGTTGTCGCCGTAGATAGAGCGCGAGCCGCGTAGCAGCAGGTTGACACTGGCACCTATCTCGCCGCTTTGTTTCGTGATGTCGAATCCGGCAATCTTACCCTGCAGGGCCTCCATTACGTTGCTTGTGGGGGCGATGGTCACGTCTTCGTTCTTCATCGAGCTTACGGCGCCCGTCAGGTCGCGTTTCTTCTGCGTGCCGTAACCGATGACCACGATGTCGTTAAGCCCCAGCACGTCGGGTTCCATCGTGATTGTCCCTCCGCCTTTCGCCTGCTTGTCCTTATAGCCGGTATAAGAAAAGGTGAGGTTTTCCTCCTTAGGTACATTTGCGGTAAAATTACCGTCGATGTTCGTGATGGCAATCACTTTACCTTTGGCGTTTTTCACTGTGACACCGATTAGCGGTTCGCCGTTTTCGTCCACCACGTGCCCTTTCAGGGTTGCTGGCTGCTGTTCGATGCCGGGCACATCTTGGCTTGCCTCCGCCCATACTTGGGTTGCGTTCGGCAGCAATAATGCAACCGAAAGGAGGACGCAGCATTTCATTCTTGTTTTCATTCGATTTGGTTTTGTTATTGATAATATGATGGTAAGTATTTCTTTTTTTCTGCCATTAAGAACATAGGGGCGGGTACCTCCTCGTGCCCCGGATGTTTTATTTTTATGACGACCTTTAACTATTTTTGTCACCAATCGGTTTACGGGTGTTTTGGTTCCCGCAAAGTCTGCCCGCCTGAACCGCAAACCCTGCGGTAATCTTTAGAACCTGCCATAAGCTTTCCGGAAAAAGCCCATTAGCTTTTGTAATTAAATGAAGTACGTTTGCGTTATCAACAAGTAAGCCTTTGCCGGAAGCCGGCGCCACCGGCAGATGGGGCAAAAGGAGGGAATATGCGATTGGGTTGTGGCAAATAAACCATTGCAAACACCTTAACATAATGCTCCCTTGACTTGCCTTTAGGGCAGCAGGCGGATGAGGGGCAAAAAGATTTATAGCTAT
>DBRC01000070.1 GCA_002305505.1 Prevotella sp. UBA1378
ACGGACTTTCACGCCTGCGCCAATTTTACTCATCGCATGCGTGGTGCAGATGGTGTCTGCCATGGGCGCATGGGCAAACAGTTTCAGCGACATGTATATGATCATGGAGCTGGCTCAGACAGAACGAATACAGATTCCGGAGCTTATGCCGATGGTTGACCTCACGGAGTCGGGGCGCGACGGAGTGATGACGCTTCACTATTTCGAAATAAACACTGCCGAGAAAGCAAGCGAGGTGATGCTGCAGTACAGAGTGTATGAGCAAGGCACTGCGCCGGGCGACAGCTGGCAGGAGTCGGCCACCGGCTCTAACGTAATGGGAACCGAATGGAAAAACAACCCAAGGATAGACTTGATTGAGGGGCTCGAGGTGGGCAAGGCCTACATTCTGGAGTTCAGAATGAAGGGCATCGGCACCGACAACACCGAATTCTACTACGACAACGGCGGAGAGAACTACAAAATCAAGTTCATAAAAGATAATGCTCCGACAGTGAAATTCGGTGGCGCTCCGAGAACCGCATGGGTTACGCTCAACATCGACGGCACGGAGAAGGACTTCAGTGTGCCGAACGATATGTGGGACGGCGTGAGTTTGGGTAAAAGCTCAAGCATAAGCATAAGCAAGTTCAGGACTTTAATAGACAAGTATTCGAGCAGCGCGAGCGTTGCCGCACTCAGAATGAACTACGGCATCTGCAAGAAAGGTGGCGAGGCGGACTATTGGTATTCAACGCCGGCAACCATGAACAGCGTGGATTATGTGTGGGGAGAGTATTCAAGGGAAACGCATTGGAACGAAACACCGGTGGATATCATGGAGAAGATTGGCGAGCTTTATCCCGACGGGTTGCAGGACGGCGAGGAATATGAGCTGTGCATAGGTTTCGATTTTGACGACAACGAGGGCAATAACCGCATGTTAGACAACAACGGCGAGGCCTACAGATTCGCATTCGTATATAGCGCAACACAGCTCGGTCCCGACGACAGGGCAGAGTTCCAGTACACCAACGTCACCCTGCAGAAGAACGGAGAGAATATGGGCTTTATCCCCGAAAATAGCAGTCATTTTGACTTAACTGCCGACGCCGGCGTGTGGGGATTGACACTGTATTCCTTATCTACCTATGCCAGCTACCCTGCCAGCGAGGTGAAGCTGAACTACAGAAGATACGAGGGCACAACGCCCGCGGGTGAGTGGAAATCACTGGAAGCAGAACCAAATGGCCCAGAGTCTTCATATTGGTCATACGCCTCCTATGATGGCAACGAGCCTTTGGATTTGTGTGAAGGCACAGAGATTGGCAAGACTTACACGTTTGAGTATTACCTGTCGGGTATCACCACCACCGGCAAGCCGTTCTACCTGAACAACAACGGCGAGAACTTCACCATCAAGTTCAGTCCGGCACCAGCTACTGAACAATTCAACTATGTGAAGGTGGGAGCTACGGTTGGACTGAACACAGAGGTGGAGGAAGTCGAGATGAACCTGCCTCCTTACAACATGTATATCGACGACTTGAGCGATGGCGGGCGCAAGGCCAACAACGTATTCACAATCGACAAGATAACTGCCGACATGTCGGTGTCAGCCACGGCATTCGACTTATACTACCGCGTTTTCCAGCTTGGCAACAACACCGCGGAATGGAAGAAAGTGTCGGGCACATCTGCCAACGGCAGCACATGGACCTGCACCTCTGCGGTCGACGTAATGGCCGGACTGACCAAAGGCAAGAACTATGTGCTGGAGTTCTACTTCAAGGCAACTGTCAATGGCAGCGATGTACTGTTCAACAACGGCGATGAAAACTACAAGCTGCAATTCCTCTTCGACGACCAAGACCCCGATTTGGGCGGCACAGGCTTCAACGTCGATGGCCAGAAGAGGGTGAGCTTTGTGATGACCTCCGACCCTGACAATCCATACATGTATATGTATGACCTTGCCACATGCAAGAGCGAGTACGAGAACGGCGCCGTGCAGCTGGGCGAGGTTCCAATGCTTGCCTTCAGCGCCTTCAGGGCCATGTGGCAGCGTGAATCTACAGACGTAGAGATTGCCGACATGTCGATACAGTACAAGATATACGAGCCCGGGCAGGACGGTCAGTGGAACGGCATCACGGCAACCGATAGCTACTATTTTGAAGACCAGCTGTCGGCATCGAGCCAGTGCCATGACGCATTCACATTCCCAGGACTTGAAAGTGGCAAGACCTATATTCTTGAAGCTATGGCACAGCTCCGCACCACCGATGACAAGTATTACTTCCTCAACGACACCGACGAGAGTACCAATAGCAACATCGTGGGCTTCAAGTTCCAGTTCAGCATAACCAGCGACCCAACAGGCATTGCGACCGTAGATGCGAAGGGCTTTGACAACGCCACGGTCTATAACCTCGCCGGCCAGCGCGTGGGCAATGATTACAAGGGCATTGTCATCATCAATGGTAAGAAAGTGCTGAAGAAATAATGTATATACAGCCTCCGTGCAGGGCCCGCTCCCAAAGAGGAGCGGCGCACGGGGGCTGTAGGAACAGATGCACTGTCTGTCCGGTAAAACTTTTGAAATCATAAAAAATCAGGGCTGACACTTCTCACGATGTATCAGCCCTTTTGGTTATCTTTGTATTTGAACTATAAACCCAAACCGGGATCAGGATTTCTATAAATCAGAGAAATATAGCTATAAATCTCGGAAATATAGCTATAAATCTCGAAAATATAGCTATATTTCTTTTTGGCGCTACGGTGGTTGCCGGCCGACGGCATTGCCGGTGCCGCGGATTAGCACGGGTTTCTTATCCCGGACAGGCGTATTTATTACAATATTTCTGAGATTTCCCCTAAAGAAAAATGCTATTTCTTTATGCAACTGGTGCATAAATCAAAATTTCTTATATGGGTTTATTGCGGAACTTAATAATCCGCTGACCCGTAACCAAATGTTTTACAAATTCAATTCAGATAAAATCAAAAAGGAGCTGGATTCCTCCAACTCCTTTTTGATTTTCAAGGCGCTCCAGGATGGGCTTGAACCAACGACCCCCTGATTAACAGTCAGGTGCTCTAACCAACTGAGCTACTGAAGCAGTAGGACGCGCATCATTTCTGATTTGCGGTTGCAAAGGTAATGCGTTTTGTTGGATTACGCAAACTTTTAAGCGAAAAAAATGATTGAAAACTAAATTTTTTGCAAAAAAAACTGCTTTTAGGGCTGCATTAGCGGTGAATTGTGTACTTTTGCAACCGTAAACAAACCAATATGGAGATGAAAAAACTTTTTCTCGCATTGTCGTTCTTTGGTGCCCTTGCCACGGGAGGGGCGGCACAGAGTGCAAAGAACCATAACTTCGAAGTGGCAAAGAATCTCGACCTGTTCAACAATATCTATAAGAACCTCGACTTGATGTATGTCGACACAATCAGTCCGGGCGAGGTAATCGGCAATGGCATTAAGGCCATGCTGCGCAGCTTGGACCCTTATACGGAGTACTATCCGGAGGAGAAGACAAAGGAGCTGAAGATGATGCTGACGGGCAAGTATGCCGGCGTGGGGGCCTTGATACGCTACCACCAGCGGTTGAAACGGGTGGTCGTCGACGAACCTTATGCGGGTATGCCGGCTGCCGAAGTGGGGCTGAAGAAGGGCGATATCATCTTGCAGATTGACGACACGGTGATGACGGACAAGAGCGTGAGCTACGTGAGCAACAGCCTGCGCGGCGATGCCGGTACAAGCTTTGTGCTGAAGATAAAACGGCCGTCGACGGGCAAGGAGATGAAGTTCAAGATAACGCGGCGCACCATCAAGCTGCCCGAACTGCCTTACTACGGCATGCGCGAGAACGGCGTGGGATACATCAACTTCAACTCGTTCACCGAAGGGAGCGCGAAAGACATGCGCCGCGCTTTCATCGACCTGAAAAAGCAAGGGGCAACCGGTTTGGTGCTCGACTTGAGGGGCAACGGCGGCGGTTCGCTGGCAGAAGCTATCGACATCATTAATATGTGGGTGCCGAAGGGGCTGGTGCTCGTGGAGACGAAAGGCAAGCTGAAACCAGCCAACAAGGAATATAAAACGCGGTTGGAGCCCATCGATACCGTGATGCCCATCGTGGTGCTGGTGAACGGCGAGACGGCCTCGTCGAGCGAAATAACCAGCGGCAGCTTGCAGGATCTGGACCGCGGGGTGATATTAGGTACGCGCACGTATGGCAAAGGGTTGGTGCAGATGCCGATAGACTTGCCTTACAACGCCAACCTGAAGGTGACGACGAGCAAATACTATATACCGAGCGGGCGCTGTATTCAGGCCATCAACTATAAGCACAGCGGGGGTGGGTATACGGAGCACATCGCCGACTCGCTGACGCGGGCTTTCAAGACGAAGAACGGGCGCGAGGTGCGCGACGGCGGGGGCATTAAGCCCGACGTGGAGGTGAAGCCCGACACGATGCCTAACATCGCTATTTACCTTGACCGCCTGGATACGATGGAGGTGATGTTCGACTATGTGGTGGATTATATCGCCAAGCACCCTGCGATAGCACCGGCCGGGACATTCCGCATCACGGATGCCGATTTCGAGGAGTTCAAGCAGCGTGTGGTGGGTTCGGGCTTCAGCTACGATCCTGTAAGCGAGAAGCAGCTGGAGGAACTGGTGAAGGTGGCGAAGTTCGAGGGGTATTACGACGATGCCAAGGCCGAGTTTGATGCATTGGCGAAAAAGCTGAAGCACGACGTGGCGCGTGACATGGAACGCAACAGGCAGACGCTGTGCGAGATGCTCGAGCAGGACATCGTGGCGGCTTATTACTATCAGCAGGGGGCTATCGAGGCCGGGCTGAACCATGACAAGCTGCTGAAAAAGGCGGTGGAGATTCTCGGCAACAAGCAGGAATACGCCAGGCTGCTGGCACCGGGATTAACGGATTAACGGGTTAACGGATTAACGGGTTAACGGATTAACGGGTTAACGGATTAACGGGTTAACGGATTAACGGATTAACGGATTAACGGGTTAACGGATTAACGGGTTAACAAATTAACGGGTTAACAGCTAATAATAAAATAAGAAAATAACAGAAAATATGGCAACAGTAGACGACAAGAAGGTTATCTTTTCAATGGTTGGTGTGTCGAAGGTGATTCCACAGAACCAGAAACAGATCCTGAAGAACATTTACCTATCGTTCTTCTATGGCGCAAAAATAGGTATCATCGGCCTTAACGGTGCAGGAAAGTCGACCCTGATGAAAATAATCGCAGGGCTTGAACAGCCAACGCAGGGCGAAGTGGTGTGGAGCCCGGGCTATTCGGTGGGCTACCTGCCGCAGGACCCGCCGCTCGATGAATCGAAAACCGTGCTCGAAAACGTGAGACAGGGCGTGCAGGGGGTGTATGATGCGCTGAAGGAGTATGATGAAATCAACAGGAAATTCGGCGAAGAGGAGTATTACTCGGATGCCGATAAAATGGATGCGCTGATGCAACGGCAGGCAGAGATCCAGGATATCATCGATTCGACCGACGCATGGAACATGGACTCGAAGCTGGAACGCGCCATGGATGCGCTGCGCTGCCCGCCGGGCGACTGGCCCGTGGCACATCTCTCCGGAGGCGAGCGCCGCCGCGTGGCCTTGTGCCGGCTGTTGCTGCAGAAACCCGACGTGCTGCTGCTCGACGAGCCAACCAACCATCTGGATGCCGAAAGCATCGACTGGCTGGAACAGCATCTGCAGCAATACGAGGGCACGGTGATAGCCGTTACGCACGACCGCTACTTCCTCGACGACGTGTCCGAGTGGATACTCGAGCTCGACCGCGGCGAAGGCATTCCGTGGAAGGGGAACTATTCGTCGTGGCTGGACCAGAAGACTGCACGCATGGCTCAGGAGGAAAAAACGGCATCGAAGCGCAGAAAGACGCTGGAACGGGAATTGGAGTGGGTGAGGATGGCCCCCAAAGCCCGCCAAGCCAAAGGTAAAGCCCGCCTGAACTCGTATGAGCAGATGTTGAACGGGGAGCAAAAGGAGCGCGAGGAGAAGCTGGAAATCTTCATCCCCAATGGCCCGAGGCTGGGCAGTAAGGTCATAGAGGCAAAGCATGTGAAGAAGGCCTTCGGCGAAAAGGTGCTGTTTGATGACTTGAATTTCATGCTCCCGCCCAACGGTATCGTGGGGGTGATAGGGCCTAACGGCGCCGGTAAGACCACGCTCTTCCGCCTTATCATGGGGCTCGACAAGGCCGACGGCGGAATATTCGAGGTGGGCGAGACGGTGAAGCTCGCATACGTCGACCAGCAGCACAAGGACATCGACCCTAAGAAGAGCGTATACGAAGTGGTGTCGCAGGGCACGGAGACGTTCCGTATGGGAGGCCGCGACGTCAACTCGCGTGCCTATCTCTCGCGTTTCAATTTCTCCGGTACCGACCAGAGCAAGCTCTGCGGAGTGCTGTCGGGCGGTGAGCGCAACCGTCTGCAGCTGGCCCTGGCCCTGAAGCAAGAGGGGAATGTGCTGTTGCTCGACGAGCCTACCAACGACATCGACGTGAACACGCTGCGGGCCTTGGAGGAGGGTCTCGAGGCGTTTGCGGGCTGTGCCGTGGTCATCAGCCACGACCGCTGGTTCCTCGACCGCATCTGCACGCACATTCTTGCCTTCGAAGGCAATGGCGAAGTGGTGTTCTTCGAGGGCGACTATTCTGAATATGAAATCAACAAGGCACGCAGGCTGGGTAACGAGGAGATAAGGAAAACCCGCTACCGCAAGCTGATGGAAGGCTGATGCGCTTTGTCCTCCGTGCCAACTTATTATTGTTAAATTTATAAGAAAACAGGCAAAATATTTGCCGGATTGCGGGAAAAGTTGTACTTTTGCAGCGTTCAGTGGAATTGGGGAGCTTTTCGAAGTTCCTCAATTTCTTTTTATAACCTAACGCGTATGATAGATAAAAACGTAGTTAAGACGATTGTTGAAGAGTGGCTTGCGGGTAACGAGTATTTCCTTGTGGATGTCAATATGACGCCCGACGGCCGTATCGTTATTGAAATCGACCATGCCGACGGCGTATGGATAGAAGACTGTGTGGAGCTGAGCCGTTTCTTGCAGGAGAAGCTGGGCGAGGAAGCAGGCGAATACGAATTCGAAGTGGGCTCTGCCGGTATCGGCCAGCCGTTCAAGGTGGTGCAGCAGTATCTGAACCACATAGGGAAAGAGGTAGAGGTGATGGATGCCGGCGGCAAGAAAACGCAAGGCATACTGAAGTCGGTCGACGGCAGCACATTCGTCTTGACGGTCAAGGAGAAACAGAAACAGGAGGGAAAGAAGCGCCCTGTGCTCGTCGATGCCGACAAGCAATTCGATATGGATAATATAAAATATACAAAATACTTATTAAGTTTCAAGTAAAGCTATGGCAGCAAAGAAAGAAGAGAAGGGCCCGAGCATGATCGAGACCTTTCAGGAATTCAAAGAGACCAAGAATATCGACCGCACCACCCTCGTGAGCGTGCTGGAGGAAAGCTTCCGCAACGTGATTGCCAAGATGTTCGGCAGCGACGAGAACTTCGACGTCATCGTAAACCCCGACAAGGGCGACTTCGAGATATACCGCAACCGTATCGTTGTGGCCGACGGCGAGGTGCAGGACGAGAACAAGGAAATCTCCTTGACGGACGCGCAGAAGATAGAGCCGGATTATGAGATAGGCGAAGAGGTGAGCGAAGAAGTGAACTTCAGTAAGTTCGGCCGCCGTGCCATCCTGAACCTGCGCCAGACCTTGGCTTCGAAAATACTGGAACTCGAGCACGACTCGCTGTATAACAAGTACAAGGACAAGGTGGGCACCGTGGTAAGCGGCGAGGTGTACCAGATGTGGAAGCGCGAAGTGCTGCTCATCGACGACGAGGGCAACGAGCTGCATCTGCCTAAAAGCGAGCAGATACCCGGTGACACCTATCACAAGGGCGAGACCGTGCGGGCCATCGTGCTGCGCGTAGACAACGAGAACAACAACCCCCGTATCATCCTGAGCCGCACAAGCCCCGTTTTCCTGGAGCGCCTGCTTGAGGCCGAAGTGCCCGAAATCAACGACGGGCTGATTACCATCCGCCGCGTGGCCCGCATGCCGGGAGAGCGCGCCAAGGTGGCCGTGGAGAGCTACGACGAGCGCATCGACCCTGTAGGCGCCTGTGTCGGCGTGAAGGGCAGCCGTGTGCACGGCATTGTGCGCGAACTGTGCAACGAGAACATTGACGTTATCAACTACTCGAACAACGTGCAGCTGTTCATACAGCGCGCGCTGAGCCCGGCCAAGGTGTCGAGCATCACGCTTGATGTGGAAAACCACAAGGCTGAAGTGTATCTCCAGCCCGAGGAAGTATCGCTGGCCATCGGCCGCGGCGGCATGAATATCAAGCTGGCCTCCATGTTGACGGAATTTACCATCGATGTCTACCGTGTGGTCAATGAAAACGAAGCAGACGAGGATATCTACCTCGACGAATTCTCCGACGAAATCGACCAGTGGGTAATCGATGCCGTTAAGAACATCGGTCTTGATACGGCAAAGGCCGTCATCAATGCTCCCCGCGAGATGCTGATTGAAAAGGCCGACTTGGAAGAAGAGACTGTCGACCACATGCTGGCAGTGCTCCGCTCCGAGTTCGAGTAAGTGTGTCTGCGCGGTTGTTTACATATCCCGGACGGATGGTGCGGGCTGCGGAAACGCCGGTGCAGAAGCATACAGGGCCGGCAGCAAAGAAAACAATATAGCTAAACGCTAAATATAAAAACAAGTATATGGGCATCAGATTAAACAAAGTATTATCAGAATTAAACATAGGACTTCAAACGGCAGTTGATTTCCTGAAGAACAAAAAGAGCTTGGGTGAGATAAGGGAAGACGCCAACCTGTCGACCAAAATCAGCGACGAGCAATACGAAGCGCTCGTCAATGAATTCAAGGGCGATAAGGACGTAAAGAGCGAAGCCGGAAAGATATTCACCAAGAAAGCCAAGGAAAAGAAAGCAGAACGGGCCGAGAAGAAGATTACCAAGGGCGAGGAACTGCTGGAACAACGCCAGCGGTTTAAGCAAGTGGGTAAAATCGACTTGGACCACGTAGGCAAGAAAACAGAACCGACACCGTCTGCTGCCCCTGAGTCGAAACCTGCACCGGAGACTGCTGCCGTAAGCCCGGTGCCAGCACCGGAACCGGAGAGGGAGGCGCCTGCCGCTGAACGTGAGACCGAGCCCGGGAAAACTGCCGAGCCTGCAAAGGCCGGAGCAGCGGAGCCTGCCGCCGTTGCAGCAGCAGCTCCGGAGAAACCGTCGGCCCCTCCGGCACCCCAGCCGGCGCCAAGCCCCGTACCCCAGCCGGCACCGGCCGCCGAACAGCAACCGGCCGGCGGGCAACAGCCAGATGAACCCGTGAGCCAGCCGGAGAAAACAGATTCGGAACCGAAAGTGTTCACCCTGAAAAGCGAAGCCAAATTGGCCCCGAAGGTGAATGTGCTCGGCAAGATCGACCTTGATGCACTGAACCAAAGCACCCGTCCGAAGAAAAAGTCGAAGGAGGAGCGCCGCAAGGAGCGCGAAGAAAAAGTCGCGCAGATGCACGGCGGCAGCGGGGAGCACCGGAAACGCGAGCGTATACACGGAGGGAAGGAACGCGTCGATATTGAAGCCGCTGCCAACCAAGCCGCTGCCAGCGCTGCCGGAAATAAGAAGAACAAGAACAGGGGCGGTGGCCCGAATGGGAATAACGGCGACAGCCAGCAGCGGGGCGGGAAAAAGAACCGCAAGAACCGTCCGTCCCCGAAACCGTTGGAGGTGAACGAGGAAGACGTAGCACGCCAGGTAAAAGAGACACTGGCGCGTCTCACCTCGAAAAACCAGAACAAGAAAGGCGCCAAGTACCGCCGCGAAAAACGCGAGGCCGTGCAGGAGCGCATGAACGAGGAAATGCAGGTACAGGCAGCAGAGAGCAAGACGCTGAAGCTGACCGAATTCGTTACCGTAAGCGAGCTGGCCACGATGATGAACGTACCGGTGAACAAGGTTATCGGCACCTGTATGTCGATTGGCATCATGGTGTCAATCAACCAGCGCCTCGACGCAGAGACAATCAACCTCGTGGCCGAAGAATTCGGGTTCACCACCGAGTATGTGAGTGCCGAGCTGCAGAATGCCATCAGTGAAGACGAGGACGACGAGAACGATCTCGTATCGCGTGCTCCGATTGTCACCGTAATGGGCCATGTGGACCACGGAAAGACATCGCTGCTCGACCATATCCGCAGCACGAACGTGATTGCCGGCGAGGCCGGCGGCATCACCCAGCACATCGGTGCCTATAACGTGAAACTGAAGGATGGCCGCCGCATCACCTTCCTCGATACCCCGGGACACGAGGCCTTTACCGCCATGCGTGCCCGCGGTACGCAGGTGACCGACATCGCCATCATCATCATCGCTGCCGACGACAGCGTGATGCCTACCACCAAGGAGGCTATCGCCCATGCCCAGGCAGCCAACGTACCGATGGTGTTTGCCATCAACAAGATAGACAAGCCGGGCGCCAACCCGGACAAGATACGCGAGGACCTTGCCAACATGAACCTCCTCGTAGAGGAATGGGGCGGCAAGTACCAGTGTCAGGAGATTTCGGCCAAGAAAGGGCTCGGCGTTGACGAATTGCTCGAGAAAGTGTTGCTTGAAGCCGAAATGCTCGACCTCAAGGCCAACCCCAACCGTAAGGCCACAGGTTCCATCATCGAGTCGTCACTCGACAAAGGCCGCGGATATGTTTCCACCGTCCTCGTATCTAACGGTACGTTAAAGGTGGGCGACGTGGTGATTGCCGGGACAAGCTTCGGGCGTATCAAGGCGATGTTCAACGAGCGCAACCAGCGCATGCCGCAGGCCGGCCCGGCCGAACCCGCCATCATCCTCGGACTGAACGGGGCACCCACGGCCGGCGACTCGTTCCATGTGATGGAAACGGAGCAGGAGGCCCGCGACATAGCCAACAAGCGCGAGCAGTTGCAGCGCGAGCAAGGCTTGCGTACGCAGAAGACGCTCGGGCTCGATGACATCTCGCACCGTATCGCCCTTGGCGAGTTCCACGAACTGAACATCGTGGTGAAGGGTGATACCGACGGTTCCATCGAGGCATTGAGCGATTCGTTCCTCAAGCTCTCCACCGAGAAGGTACAGGTAAACGTCATCAACAAGGCCGTAGGCCAGATTTCGGAGAACGATGTCATGCTGGCCAGCGCTTCCGATGCGATTATCGTCGGATTCCAAGTGCGCCCGTCGGCTGATGCCCGTAAACTGGCTGAGCGCAACGGTGTGGAAATCAACACCTACTCGGTCATCTACGATGCCATCGACGACATCCACTCTGCCATGGAGGGCATGCTCGACAAGGTGATAAAGGAGCAGGTGACCGGACAGGTGGAGGTGCGCGAGGTGTACAAGATATCCAAGGTGGGCACTGTTGCCGGTGCTATGGTTACCGAAGGAAAGGTGCACCGCACCGACAAGGCACGCCTTGTGCGCGACGGTATCGTGGTGCACACCGGTGCCATCAACGCCTTGAAGCGTTATAAGGACGACGTGAAGGAAGTGGCGACCAACTTCGAGTGCGGAATCTCGCTCGTCAACTTCAACGACATTCAAGTGGGCGACATCATTGAGACCTTCATGGAAATCGAAGTACAGCAGAAACTGTAAGGCGTGCATGGGATAGGTTTTTGGCAGAAAGACATGTTTTAGGCAAAAACATGTCTTTCTGTCTTAGAAAATCCCTCTGTCAGAAAGATATACTAAATATGCCAAAAGAGAAAAACGAATATGTGAAGCAGGTGGCCGAACAGAAATATGAGTTCGGATTCACCACGGATATACACACGGAGATTATCCCCAAGGGCCTGAACGAAGACGTCGTACGCCTTATCTCGGCCAAGAAGGGGGAGCCCGGCTGGCTGCTGGACTTCCGTCTGAAGGCTTACCGCCATTGGGAACAGCAGGTACAGCCTGCGTGGGCTCATGTCAACGTACCCCCCATCGACTACCAGGGCATCTCTTACTATGCCGACCCGCTGGCCAAGAAGCCTGCAGGCGACGGCAAGATCGACCCCGAGCTGGAGAAGACGTTCGATAAGCTGGGCATCCCCTTAGAGGAACGGCTGGCCTTGAGCGGCAATACCGCCGTCGACGCTATCATGGACTCTGTATCCGTGAAGACAACCTTTAAGGAGAAGCTTTCCGAGAAAGGCATCATCTTCTGTTCTATCGGCGAGGCCGTTAAGGAGCATGCCGCACTGGTGCAGGAATACCTCGGTACGGTGGTCCCCTACCGCGACAACTATTTCGCCGCGCTCAATTCGGCCGTATTCAGCGACGGTTCGTTCGTCTACATTCCCAAGGGTGTACGCTGCCCGATGGAGCTCAGTTCCTACTTCCGCATCAATGCGCGGAACACCGGGCAGTTCGAGCGCACGCTGATTATCGCCGAAGATGATTCCTACGTGAGCTACCTTGAGGGGTGTACCGCCCCGATGCGCGACGAGAACCAGTTGCATGCCGCCATCGTGGAGATTATCGTGAAGGACAATGCCGAGGTGAAGTATTCCACCGTGCAGAACTGGTATCCGGGCGACGAAAACGGCCGGGGCGGCGTGCTCAACCTCGTCACCAAGCGGGGCGACCTGCGGGGCGTCAACTCGCGGCTATCGTGGACACAGGTGGAGACGGGCAGCGCCATCACATGGAAGTATCCCTCGTGCATACTGCGGGGCGACAATTCGCAGGCGGAGTTTTATTCGGTGGCCGTCACCAACCATTTCCAGGAAGCCGATACGGGCACGAAGATGATACACATGGGCAGGAACACCAAGTCGACCATTATCTCGAAAGGCATCTCGGCTGGCCGCAGCCAGAACTCATACCGCGGCCTGGTGCGTGTGACGCCCAATGCCGACAATGCCCGTAACTACAGTTCGTGCGACTCGCTGCTGCTCGGCGGCGACTGCGGCGCCCATACGTTCCCTTACATGGACATCCGCAACGACACGGCGGTGATAGAGCACGAGGCCACCACGAGCAAGATAAGCGAGGACCAGTTGTTCTATTGCAACCAGCGCGGCATACCCACCGAGCAGGCCATTGGCCTGATAGTCAATGGCTATGCCAAGGAAGTGCTGAACAAGTTGCCGATGGAGTTTGCCGTGGAGGCGCAGAAGTTGTTGAGCGTATCGTTGGAAGGTACGGTAGGATAGTATTTTTTATTGAATCAGAATATGTTAGAAGTAAAGGATTTACACGCCAAAATCGGCGGTAAAGAGATATTAAAAGGCGTCAATATCACCATCCGCGACGGTGAGACGCATGCCATCATGGGGCCTAACGGTTCGGGTAAGTCGACGCTGAGCGCGGTGCTCGTAGGCAATCCGCTGTACGAGGTGACGGGCGGCGAGGCGATGTTCAACGGCAAGGACCTGTTCGGCATGCAGCCCGAGGACCGTGCACACGAGGGGCTTTTCCTCTCCTTCCAATACCCGGTGGAGATTCCGGGCGTGTCGATGGTCAATTTCATGAAAGCGGCAATCAACGAGAAGCGTAAGTATCATGGGCTTCCGGAGCTGAAGGCCGGGGAGTTCCTTAAACTGATGCGCGAGCGCCAGAAGATTGTCGAGCTCGACAATAAGCTGGCCAGCCGGTCGGTGAACGAAGGCTTCAGCGGCGGCGAGAAGAAGCGCAACGAGATATTCCAGATGGCCATGCTCGAACCGAAGCTGTCGATTCTCGACGAGACCGACTCGGGGCTGGACGTGGATGCCATGCGCATCGTGGCCGAGGGTGTGAACAAGTTGCGTACGCCCGAAAGCAGCTGTATCGTCATTACCCACTACGACCGCCTGCTCGAAATGATACGGCCCGACGTGGTACATGTGCTGTACGACGGGCGGATCGTGAAAACCGGCGGCCCGGAGCTGGCCAAGGAGATTCAGGCGCGGGGATACGACTGGATTAAGGAGGGAACCAAGGTTAAGGGTTAGGAAGTTGGAGATAATTGACTTACGACTGAAGACATGCGTAGTGAACAACAATATATAGATTTGTACAGGCAGTGCCGCCAGATGATATTCGACCATAGCGCAGCCCCGCTCAATGCCGTGCGCGACCGGGCTTTTGACGATTTCAAGCGGCTGGGCTTCCCCTCGCGCAAGGTAGAGAAGTATAAGTATACTGATATGCAGCGGTTGTTCGAGGCCGACTATGGCCTGAACCTCAACCGCCTCGATATACCGGTCGACCCCCATCAGGTTTTCTGTTGCAATGTGCCCAATCTTAGTACGTCGCTCTATTTCGTGGTGAACGATATGTTCTATACCAAGGTGCAGCCGAAGGGGCGTTTGCCCGAGGGGGTCGTCGTTGACTCGCTGAGCGCTTATGCTTCGAAAAACCCCGGTTTCATCGGGAAATATTACGCAAAGATAGCCAAGACCGGCGAGGATGCCATCACGGCCTTGAACACAATGCTTGCCCAAGACGGGCTGCTGGTTTACGTGCCGCAAGGCGTGAAGGCGGAGAAGGCGGTGCAGGTCATCAATATCCTGCGTTCCGACGTCGACCTGATGGCCAACCGCCGTGTGCTCATCGTGTTAGAAGACGGTGCCGAGGCCAAGTTGCTCTTTTGCGACCATACCGCCGACGACCGCCGCTTCCTTACCACGCAGGTGATAGAGGCTTATGTGGGCGAGGGTGCCCGCCTCGACCTTTACTGCATGGAGGAGACACACGCCAAGAACGTGCGTGTGAGCAATCTGTTCATCGACCAGCAGGCCAACAGCAGCGTTACCCACAATATCATTACCCTGCACAATGGGGTGACGCGCAACCGCACCGACCTTGTGTTCAGCGGCGAGGGTGCCGAGTGCTATCTCTGCGGCTGTGTGATTGCCGATAAGCAGCAGCATGTAGACAACAATACGCTCATCTACCACAAGGCGGGCCACTGTGATAGCCGTGAGCTTTACAAGTATGTGCTCGACGGCGAGGCGACGGGTGCCTTTGCCGGTCTTGTGCTTGTGGGGAAGGGTGCCGACAAAACCACCTCGCAGGAGACTAACCGCAACCTGTGTGCCACAAAGACGGCGCACATGTACACGCAGCCCATGCTCGAGATTTACGCCGAGGATGTGAAGTGTTCCCATGGGTCGACCGTCGGCCAGCTCAACGATGCTGCCATGTTCTACATGCAGCAACGCGGCATCCCGCAGAAGGAGGCCAAGCTGTTGTTGCAGTTTGCCTTTGTCAATGAGGTAATCGACAGCATAAAGCTCCATCCCTTGCGCGACCGCCTGCACTATCTCGTAGAGAAGCGTTTCCGCGGCGAGCTGGATAGATGTGAGGGATGCCGTGGAGGAATGCCGGTAGTTTTGGATTAAGGATTAAGGATTGATAGCTTTAAGAAATAACAGGTTACACAGATTCTTTGGGACAAGGATTACACGGCTTTATATACTATTAATCCATAATCCATAATCCAAAACATCCATAATCCAAAAAAAGAATGATATGATAAACGATGATGACATAAAGAAGAGCGTTTCACCCTTTGGGGCAGAAGGAGGGCAAGCGTTTGCTGGGGGAGACCTTGAGAGCGGCGGGGCGGCATTGACCGACTGCCGCCGCGACTTCCCCATTCTTGCACGCAAGGTGCATGGGCACCCGTTGGTATACCTCGACAATGCCGCCACTACGCAGAAACCCCTCTGCGTGCTGGAGGCCATGCGCGAGGAATACCTTAATGCCAATGCCAACGTGCACCGGGGCGTACATTACCTCTCGCAGAAGGCAACCGACCTGCACGAGGCTGCCCGCGAGCGTGTGCGCCGGTTTATTAATGCCGAGAAGACGGAGGAAATCATCTTCACCCGCGGCACCACCGAAGGCATCAACCTCGTGGTTTCCTCATTCTGCGAGGAATTCATGGGCGAGGGCGACGAGGTAATCATCACCACGATGGAGCACCACTCCAATATCGTGCCGTGGCAACTGCAGGCTGCCAAGCGCGGCATAGCTATCCGCGTAGTGCCGATAACTGCCGATGGTGAGTTGCTGATGGATAAGTATGAAGAGTTGTTCACCGAGAAGACAAAAATAGTAAGCGTTACCCACGTGAGCAACGTGCTCGGCACGGTCAACCCCGTCGGGCAGATTATCCGCATCGCCCACGGGCATGGCGTGCCGGTGCTCGTCGACGGGGCACAGAGCACGCCCCATTTCAAGGTCGACGTGCAGCAGATGGGTTGCGACTTCTTCGTCTTCAGCGGGCATAAGATGTACGGCCCCACGGGCATCGGCGTGCTCTATGGGAAGGAAGAGTGGCTCGACCGCCTGCCGCCATATCAAGGGGGAGGGGAGATGATTGAGAGCGTGAGCTTCGAGAAAACCGTATTTGCCCGGCTGCCCTTCAAGTTCGAGGCCGGAACGCCCGACTATATCGCAGCCCATGGTTTGGCCACGGCCATCGACTATATCGAGCGGCTGGGACTCGAAAACATCCGGCGCCACGAGCAGGAGCTTACCCACTACTGCATGGACGTGCTCGGGGGTATCGACGGGATGCGCCTGTTCGGGCAGGCTGCCAGGAAAGACGCCGTATGCAGTTTCCTCGTGGGCGACATCCACCACCTCGACATGGGCACGCTGCTCGACCGCTTGGGCATCGCCGTGCGTACAGGCCATCACTGCGCCGAACCGCTGATGCACAACCTCGGCATACAAGGCACCGTGCGGGCCTCGTTCGCCCTTTATAACACGAAGGCCGAAATCGACGCCCTGGCAGCAGGCATACGCCGGGTCAGCCGCATGTTCTGATTCATCTGTATGCTCCGGTTTATCCGAATCTTTCAGTTCTGCCGCATGCTCCGTGTCAGTCGGATGTCCTGATGCCGCTGTTCTTGCATTTCAGCAAGGCCGATACCAGCCATGCGCCGCAGGCCAGCCGGAACGTCAGCGGGCAGGCAATGGGGAACACCGCGAGGATAAAGGCTGCTTGTGCATTGACGATGAGCGCCGTCTGCCGCATGGTGAGCTGTTCGCCCAGCATGTCGGAGTAATGCCGGCGCAAGGTGTCCAGCGGGCGGCGCACGCCGGCGGCCGCTTTATAAAGGAGGGTATACATGCCGGCCGTTCCGGCAGTGTGCTGTGCGAGGGCCATTTCTTTCTTCATATCGTTCTTTGTTATTTGTTGTTGAATGTTCACACTGCAAAGGAACGGCGTTTTTGTGCACAAGATGTTCGATATTTAATATATTTTGTTAAACAAGTATAACAGATAAATGCTTGAAGGTTATTATCATAAAGGTAAGATAGAGGCTGGCTGCGATGAGGCCGGCCGCGGATGCCTTGCAGGCAGCGTATATGCTGCGGCGGTGATATTCCCCGCCGATTACCGGAACGAGGAACTCAACGACTCGAAACAGCTTACCGACAAGCGGCGCAAGGAGCTGCGGGCGGTTATCGAGCGCGACGCCCTGGCATGGGCCGTGGGCATCGTAACGCCCGGGGAAATCGACCGCATCAACATCCTGAATGCCTCAATCCTCGCGATGCACCGCGCACTCGACGCGCTGGACGTGCGCCCCGAGGCGGTCATCGTCGACGGCAATAGGTTTAAGCCCTACCATGCTCCGTGCGAGGGGCCGGCGGGTCGCTCTGCCGCTCCGCTGCCCCATGCCACTATCGTGAAGGGCGACGGCAAATACCTGTCTATCGCTGCTGCCTCAATCTTGGCAAAAACCTATCGCGACGACTATATGGACCAGCTCGCCCTCGAGTATCCGCAGTACGACTGGCAGGGCAATAAGGGCTACCCTACGAAGAAGCACCGCGAGGCCATCCGCCTGCTGGGTATCACGCCCTACCACCGCAAGAGCTATAACCTGCTGGGCGACGGGCAGCTCAGTTTCGACTTTACCTACTAAGCCCTTACGCCGTATAGATACTGGCGGCGATACGCAGAAAACAATACGATAACAAACCAAAATAAGATTGCTATTTTATGCGCCATGACAAACTGGACCGCGAACTGACGCTGATGCTCCTGATGACGGAGCCCCGGGGATATACCGTGCCGCAGCTGTGCGAGAAGCTCGGTGTATCGCGCCGCAACCTGTATTACTATCTCGACTTCTTCCGCGACTACGGTTTCGTGGTAGAGAAGCGCGGCACCGTATACAGGCTCGACAGGCAGTCGCCTTTCTTCACGAAACTCCTACGCCTTGTGCATTTCACCGAAGACGAAGCCATCACCATGCGCCGGCTGCTCGACCGCCTGAACGACAACAGCCTGCAAGTGAGGCACCTGAAGAACAAACTCGAGGCGCTCTACGACCTTGACATCCTGCAAGACGTAAGCATCCGCGAACAGTATGCACAAAACGTGAGCGCCATCTACGATGCCATCAAGTACAAGCGTTGCGCCATCCTGCGCCATTACTCGTCGCCCCACAGCAACACCGTGTCCGACCGCGTCGTCGAGCCGTTCATGTTCATGAACAACAACAACGACATCCGTTGCTACGAACTGTCGTCGCGCCAGAACAAAACCTTCAGGCTCTCGCGCATGGAGAGCGTGGTGCTGCTGATGGACGAGTGGACGCACGAGCGGAAGCACCGGCAGATGTATACCGACATCTTCATGTTCAGCGACGAGCAGCTGCTGCCTGTCAGTCTGCGCATGGGACGCCTGTCGCATAACCTGATACTGGAGGAGTATCCCAAGGCGGCTGCCTATATCACGAAGGAGGACGACAACCATTGGCTGCTCTCGCTCGACGTGTGCAGCTATGCCGGCATCGGCCGCTTCGTACTGGGTTTGTACGACGACATCGAGGTGCTGGGCAGCGAAGCATTTAAAGATTATTTGCGGCAGAAGATAGCCCGCATGCAGTGAGCCGGGGCGTAGTTATTGCCCGGCCTTGCGCGTCCGTCCTCGTGCCTTCCGTTTTTAGGGCATTTTGATTTTTGGCCATTTTTCTGAGAAAAATGGCCAAAAATCTCAGAAAAATGGCCAAAAATCTTTTTAACCTGTACGGTTGAAGAATCCTCCCCGTAGCTTGTGGTTCCAAGAAAGCAAACCCTTTTACCGGTGTTTTGCCACCTTCTTTCCGTTGATGATATAGATGCCTGCTTTCAGCTGGCCGAACTTGTCGGTTGTTCCAACCTTCTGTCCGCCGATAGAGTAGACGGGTGCGGGTTTTCCCCCGTCGGCATTCGGCGTTGCGATGGCATTATCCAGCAAGTTCAGCTGATACCTTGGCGTGAAGAACGACTTTAGTTCTCCTTCAAGTTCGTATTGTATGTATATTACCCAGCCGTCGGGCTTCATCATTGTTTCCCCGATAGGATATTCCTCCTTTAATCCGTCGAATACGAATGTTTTCTGGGCTTCCTCTCCGGGTGCCAGTTCGAGAGGCCATGTTTCCCGCCCGTTGGCGTAATAGAACATATTTAACGGTGCTATGTAGAAAAGCGGCGCTGCATACACGTTGCCGGCATAGCCACTGCTTCCTGTGTTTTTGGCAACCAGCGTAAATTCGAAATGGTCGTCGTTGACAGTCTGTGTTGCATCAGCATTCTCCATCTTGTATAAGAACTCGGGCGACGGTGCAGCAACGGTGTTTATCTCCAGTTTGGCAATCTCTACCATATTGTCTTGGTCGATAGCGAGGATGGCGATGACGTGTTTACCTTCGAATGCCGGAGTATACCCGAAGGAGATGTCGGCCGTTTCGCCGGGCTCCATATCGAGGAAAGCCGCCCCGTGGTAGTTTTCTTCGTCGTTCACCTTATAACATAGGTCGTTGCGGTATAGCGTTCCTTTATTGACGATGGTCATGCTGATGATTTGCTCGTGGCCCTTTTTGTTGTTGCCTTCGCTCTTTATGGCCGGCACTTGCAGGTTGAGCACCGGTGTTTCCTTGCCGGTGTTAATAGTCAGCGTATTGTTATTTATTTCGAACCCGATGAAATGCGTTTCGGCATCTTTCGATTCTTTCCATTCAGTGTCTCCGCTGGGGCGGTATACAGACACCAGCCTATATTGTCCTTTTCCGATGCCCTTCCCAATGCTGAGCGGTGACTTCTCTGTAAAGTTGATGGCGTACCATGCGTCGGGCTGGAATACTAAGTTATTGAGCAGCGGAAAGTCTTGCAGCGTGTTCCCGTCAGAGTCGGTGAGGCGCAGGCCAATGTCGAACGTGCCCTCTTTGGGGTTCAAGTTATTAAACCTATAGGTGAGGTTGTATAACCGGAAGTCTTGGCTTTCGGCTAACCGTGTAAACTGCTTTTCGGCATAGCTGAATTCGGTTACCGTTATCTCCGCGCGCTTATTGTATACGCCGTCGTTCGGCTGTATGCCGATGATGATAGCCTGGCTCATGGCAAATCCCATGTTGGAGAGACTTCCGCCGATGCCCTGATTGGATGGGTTGAGCAGGCTCAGCCGGAAGAAGCCGTCGGAATTTCCGCCCCATCCCCAGTTGATGTGGAAAAAGTCTTCGCTGCTATAGCCGTCGCATACGAATGCGTGTCCGGCGTCGGTTGAGCGCCCCTTATAGATAACCGGCCGTTTGTTCTCCAGTTCGTTATAGATGATGTCTTGCCAGTCGGCGTAGCTGTATTGCACACGTGACAGCATCTGTACGGTCTCTTCTTCGTAGTCGAAGTATTTGATGAGCGCATCTGTTCCCCAGGCTGTAGAAGCCAGCGATTCGTAGGGCGAATAGCTCATGTATACCGAGTGGCCGCAGAGCTTCATCAGGTTGGCCACGGCCTTTGCGTTCTTTTCGTTGTAGGTACCGTCAGCATAGTATGCGGGCAGCATGCTGTCCCAGTCGATTGCCGTTCCGGCCGTGATGGGTTCGGTAGAGTATTCCTTTGTATTGTAAGTGTACGTGTACGACGGGATTTCGGCAGTAGTAACCTGCGGCCATCGGTGGTAACACATTACCTGTGCCAATGCCGTGGCTACGCAGCCCGTTACGCAGTAATTCCCGTCGATTATGGGGCAGCTTAAGTTGTACGGGAGGCCTTGGTTCCATTCCGTTTGTAGCAGTTTCCCGATGGGTTTGCGCTGTACTGCTGCGTCGCTGCTGCTATTGACCTGTCCGATGCCGTTTTCGTCGATATACCTGATAGCCTCGGCATATCCGTCGAGCCATGCAGCCATGTTCTCCGGTATGTTATTGGCATCCACGCTTCCCTTGTCGGAGTATCCCAGTATTTGTTCCGTGCGGTCATCGCCGCTGGCGATGACGAATCCCCCGTTGCTGTCTCCGAGATTGAAGATGTAATAGTAAGCCGTGGTCTGTGTGCCTGTGCCCGGTGCTTTCCGCGGCATGCTTTTCACCATGCGCATCGCTGTTCCGTCGGGCAGTCCGAGCCGGGATGCCGCAAACGAAAGCGCATTTTTCTGTGCCTGCTCTTTAGTTACCGGTGCAGCCATGATATTTGTGCTAATCATCACAGCCAGTAGAAGTAAAAGTTTCTTCATATATCTTAAATTAATCTATATTGTTATTTAATTTGTCAAAGATACTGAAAAAAGATTATAAAGTGCGTGTTTTTTTATTTTTTAACGCGATTAGGTAGAATCGGTAACTATCTTAATGTTTTTACATTCAAAAACTTCATTACCAAGAAAATTCTACACCATAGCAGTATTCAAATGAAAGAACCTTATTCTTCTTGGGGAGGGTTTTGTCCTCCTTTGGGAGCAGGGCCATAATTTGGTTGTCGAGAGCAACTATCCAGTCGGTCATTCGCATGGGACGTTCTTCAAGGGCTTGAAACTCTGCAAAGTCTAAAAATTGCGACACAAGCAGGTTGAGCCGTTGCAGTTCTTTTTCAGTAAGGTAGTTCTTGGCTATCTTCACATCGTCTTTGGTGATGTAGTTGCCTTTGAAGTTGGTCATGCCCACGAGAGGTTTTTCACTATCCACACGGTCGTAGATAATCTCGGCAGCAGTGTGTTCGTGTACGGCATAATGCAACTTGTTTTGCACTGTTGCGAAGAATGTACGTGTAAGGTCAGTGCGAGGGTCATAGTCCACCGATGTGGCATAGATATCTGTTACCTGCTGATAAAAGTTGCGCTCCGAAGCTCGAATGTCTCTGATGCGTTGCAGTAACTCTCGGAAATAACGATTTCCTCCTTGCTTCAGCCGGTCGTCATCCATCGCAAAGCCTTTTTGGATATAATCATGCAGACGCTCTGTTGCCCAACGGCGGAAGCGTGTCGCTACTTGCGATTGTACTCGATACCCCAGGGCGATAATCATATCAAGATTATAATGGTCGATGTTGCGCTGTACATTGCGATTGCCTTCTTGTCTAACTAACAAGTATTTCTTGTGAGTTGCCTCGTCTGCCAATTCATTGTCTGCATAGATGTTCTTGATATGTAGGGCTATATTCTGTTGCGTAGTATCGTAGATCTCTGCCAATTGCCCTTGCGTGAGCCACACATCCTCGTCAGCAAAACGCACGTTCACCTTTACCAAGCCGTTATCGTCTTGGTAGATGATGAGGTGATTGTTGTTGTTCCTTTCTGTCATTCCTTTTTATATTGCAAATAAAGCTTATTGCTAAATGGCAGCCTGCAGTTCGTTTCTTTGCCTTGTATTTGTCATTATTATAGTTGGTTTTAATTCTGATTTAATCTGCAAATATACAATTTTATGGCGTGAAGAGCGAAGAAAAGTATAGTTTTAACATGAGTAGTTGGAGCTTTTTCGGCGCAGGCGTGAAAGTCCG
>DBRC01000053.1:0-11322 GCA_002305505.1 Prevotella sp. UBA1378
ATAAGTCGGTCCGCAGGCGCGACACAGCCAATTACTAACAATTATTTTCTATGCCCCCACGGGCCGGGAGGTGTAAACAAACAATATTCTAATAACAAATGAGACGAAAATTACTTTTTGCAGCAGCGATGCTTCTTGCCGGCGTGAGCGGCATGCAGGCACAAATCACCGATGGACAGTACTATCTTTACAATGAAGCCAGCAGCAAGTTCTTGAGCAGCGGGAAAGCATGGGGTACGCAGGGCGTGCTGGATAACTTCGGGCTCCCCGTTGAAATCCTGACCACCGAAGGCGTAACCACCGTCCGCCCCTTAATCTATGCGGCGAACTACCTCAGTGACAATGGCTTTACAGACACCGCAATGGGCGATGTGGCCAAATGGACAGTGGAAACTTCCGGCGAAGGTTATGTGCTGAAGAACAACAATAACGGTATGTACCTGACGGCGGATGAGAACGGGATATTTACGGTTTCGGCGGCCGATGCTTCAAGTGCCTTGGTATGGGCATTGAAGACGAAAGACGAGCGGCAGGCGATTGTTGAATCCCAACTGGATGCCAATATCCTTTCGGCTGCCACGGCTGCCGGTGTTACGGCTTCGACTGTTGCAGACCTGAAAACCGAGCTGGCGAACAACTATGCCGCAAAAGACTTTACGAGCCTGATAAAGAGCCCGACGGCAGGAAGCAAAACCGACTGGGTGTTCACGCCAGGCCGTGAGAACTATCCCAAACCTACCTATAACGTAGGAAGCTACGGCGGTGAATTATACCAGTCGACCGGTACTGTCAGCCAGACCATCGAGGTTGAGTCTGCCGGTCTTTATAAAGTGTCGCTTAATTCGTTTGTGCGCATGGGCAACAATGCCGATATGGTTACCCTGGGCAACGCCGGCTACGTCATGAGCAATGCCTATGTATCGGTGAACGGCACATATTATTCGATGATTCCCGACTGGTATTCCGACAGGGCAGGCGATGCCAACCCGAATGGTACAGGGCAAGCCTCGGCCCTTTTCAATGAGGGGAAATATTCCATGGATGTTTATGCCTATGTCGGCGAGTCGAAGCAGCTGACCATCACCTTGAACGTGCCCACCTATATGGGAATAGGCTGGTGCCTTTTCGGGAACTTCAAGCTGGCTTACTACTCTGACGCTGTATCCGATGCCGATGCCGAGGCACTTATAGCTGAGGCGGAAGGAATAGTTGGAGGGAAGATGAACGGTGCCATACAGGCCAGTCTAACGGGCTCGCTCGCGGCGTTCAAGGCAAACAGGACTATTGCCAATTACAATGCATTGTCAGCGGACGTGGCGGATGCCAATACATCTGTCGCAGCCTATACCGCAGCAGGGAATGCCATCAATAAGGCAAAAGACATTAGGGACAATAACAATTTCGCAACCCCGGATGCCGTTACAGCATTCGCAGGGACCATTGCAGATATAGAGACGGCCTATGACAACAATACGCTGGCTGACGCGGACGCTGCGAACGCAGGGCAGACGCTGGGCGTGGCCATCACGGGGTGGCGTGCCGCGCAGGTCGGTGCAGCATCCTATCTCTCCAGTGCATGGGATAATAACGGGGGAATGGACTGGAGCACTTATCACGGCAATACATGGTCGGTGGAAGGCGAGTCCGACGGAACCGGTTTCACTGTTCCTTTCATTGAATATTGGATAGGCGACGGCTCTACACTGCCGGCAAAGACCATGACTGCCACGCTCGACGGCTTCACTCCCGGCCATGTCTATTCGGTGAAAGCATGGATACGTTCGCGCCTTACCAATGCGAAGAAAGACGAAATCCCTGCCGGCGTTTATCTCCAAGTGAACGACGGTGCCAAGGTGCTGGGGCCGAGCACGACGAAGTATGCTATGGGCAGCTCGAATATATACCTCGATTACGTGACGGCTTATGGCACTGTGGGCGAAGACGGTAAGCTGATGGTTAAGGTGATTGTAGAAGAGGGTACCAATGTAAGTTGGGTGGCATTCAAGAATGTACAATATAAGCAGGAAGAGGTGACAACCATCGATGAAAATGCCGACTACACCGCTGTGGGCGCCACTGGCGTAACCGTGAAGCTCAACCGCAGTTTCGTCGCCGATAAGTGGAACACCATCGTACTGCCGTTCTCCCTGTCCGACGAAGAGGCCAAGGCAGCCTTCGGCAACGACGTGAAAGTGGCCGAGTTTGCCGAGAACAGTGCAGATGCGGGCAATGCCACCGTATCCTTCACCACCGCCGCCACCGCCGCCATCGCGGCCAACACCCCGGTACTGATAAAGACCTCCACGACCGCTACCGAATTCATCTTTGGGGGCAAGACCATCGAGGCTGCAGCCGAAGCCAAGGTGGCCGGCACAAACTTCAGTCTGGTAGGTTCGTACAATGCTTCCGTTATCATCCCCGAGGGCTGTTATTTCATCGCCGACAACCAGCTTTGGAAATCCGAGGGTGCCACCACGCTGAAGGGCATGCGTGCCTACATAGCTCCAAACGCAAGCGGTGCTAAGATTGCAAACTTCATCATCGACGGCATAACAGTGACCGCCATCGACGGCGTGAAGTCCGAAGCACCGGATAACGGTAAAGTATACAATCTGGCCGGCCAAGAGGTGAAACCCTCAAAAGCAGCAAAAGGCCTGTATATCGTGAAAGGGAAAAAACGGATTAACGGATTAACAAATTAACGGATTAACAAATTAACGGATTAACAAATTAACAGGATTAACGGATTAACAGGTTAACGGATTAACAGATACGCTTAAAAAAATATGTTTTTTGTCTTTCTGTCAACCCCAGTTTTTCTGTCAAAAAAATAAGGAGATATGAAGAAAATGAAATATATGGCTCCTGCCATCGAAACCGTGAGTGTGAACATTGAATCGTTGATGGCTGCCGCCTCCATCACCTCCATAGACGGTGATACCGGCATCGGCATCGGCTCGGGTACAACCCCCGCTACAGGGCAAAGTACTTGGGAGGGCGATGACATCTGGGGCAGTTTCGACGAGGAATAAGTGCCTGTATCGGAAACCGGCCGTCGTGACGGGCGGCCACATGCAATCAGTAGAGCCGCTGCCCAGCAAGAGGGCAGCGGCTCTTCCTGTTTCCTTCCCGTCCTCTCCCGGGGCTGTCGCCGCGAAAGAGGACATTGGTAATGCTGTTACCACATTCTGGTAATCCCACGCTTCGTCAATCTTCTTAACCTACTTGGAGTTCCGGCTTGTAGTCGATGGTTTTCTATTTTCAGCCTGCACTTGATCTATATGCCATACGTCAAACCTGTAAACTCCAGTTCGTAGTCAACAACCTTCTCTGCAAGTTCGAAATAAAGATCGCCGGCAAGAATGGGCGTAGCTGCTGACAATGCGTAATCGGCCTGCTGGGTAAGGGCATATAGCTGCTCCTGCAGATCCTGTTTTTGCCGTAGGAGAGGCAGGAGTTTTGACCGGCAGTCGTCCATGCAACCGGTCACATGGTTGCGCCACATAGGGATGTACTGACCGTAGAAATCGCACCAAGTCTTAAAAAGAGACTCATGGGCAGCCTTGAAACGTACATAGGCAACCTTTGTTTTGTCTGCATCAACCGGCTTTTCCTCTAAAGCACCATCTTGTACAGCAGCTTGCATCTGAGCCTCGAAGTCGGCAATACGGGCTTTGTAGCTTCTTTCATAAAGCGCATAGCCTGCCTGACGTGTCTGGTTTTCCTTGTTCCGGAAATCATCGGTCACCGCTTTAATTCGCGCTTCCAAAGCCTGAAGTTTTGTAATCAGCAGGTATTCCTGCTTGTTCTTTGAACGCTTGCCCTTGTCTGCGGCCATCTTTTCAGAGATGGACACTCCCAGTCCGGATTCCTGCATAAAATCCTTGCGCTGTTCTTCTGTCATATTGGACATCGCCTTGATGTCCTTTTCCGTAAGCCCACCCGTCTGAGCAGCCAGAACCTTGCCGGCCAACGCCTTCGTTTCTGCTTCACTTAGATTGCCACTCTGCAATTTTGCCAAGTCTGCCTGATTGAGTCCCAGAGCACCTATGCGGTCCTTCATGGTGGACATCGCCATGCTTTTTACTTCCGACTCACTCATTTCGCTCACCTGCCGGGCCGTCTTATTTGTACCTCCAACCTTTGCATCCATCACATTCTGGCGAAGTCCCGGCGTCATGAATTTCTGTTTTGCGTCTTCAATCTTGCGACGGGCAGAGCGCCAAGCTTCGATAAAATCAGCACTCGGATTTGCATCAGGGGCAGTTGTGCGATAGGGGTTATGGTGTTCCCGGAATTCCTGAAACAATGCTGCTGCCGAAGGCAAATCGGGTGTAGCCTCCATAATGGCTTCAGGTGTCATCTGACTGTGGGCAGGAATGCAAAACAGCATCAACGCTGCCACGATAATAAATAACCTGTTCATAATGATTGACGTTTTTAATTACCTAACTTCTTTTTGATTGCTTTCTGCACATCCTCATCATCGAGTGCTCATCTTCTCGATGTCCTTTGAAATCTCTTGGGCGGTTTCTGACACTTGCTCTTTCGTTGTGTCCGAGGTTTTCTTGTTTCCGCCTCCGCAAGCCGTCACTATCGCGAGGCCTACCATGCACATCAATGCTAAAATCGTTTTTCTCATTGTTACTTGATGTTTGATATGTTATTTGACAACTGTTTCTTGATAAATTGACTTCGCCCATTTGTCTTCACGCTTCGGCATAACTCGAGCAAGCTTGGCTCTGCGCTCAGCGTTTGACAAATTCAACTCTGCGGTTCTTGGCGCGTCCCTCTTCCGTCTTATTGTCGGCCACAGGCTCATGCGAACCCTTGCCTACGGCTTTCAGGTTGAAATCGTCCACACCCATACTGGCCAGTGCCTTGACGATGGCTTCAGCACGCTGCTGCGAGAGCGGGTCGTTGATTTTGTCGGAGCCTTGGTTGTCGGTGTGACCCTGCACCTCGAAGCGAACGCTTGGGTTCTTCTTCATGTAGTCGGCCACCTTTTGTATCTCTGCCATCGACCCAGGTTTGAGCGTAGCCTTGCCGGTGTCGAAGAGAATGTTGTTGGTGACAAACTTGCCCGTCTCGGCCATCGCCTTGTCGATGTCGCCGGCGTTGCGGCCGTAGAGAGCTACCGCCCCTTGTCCGATGCGCACATTGCTGATGCACGAATAGGGATAGCCCTCGCTGTCGGTACTCTCGTATTCCATATACTTCGGAGCAAGCATGTTCGGCACGTTGCACAGGCGTTCGCCATTGACATACAGTTTGAAGGCTCGCTGGTTGAAGGAGAGGGCAAAATGGTTCCAGCCCGATTTCAACTTTCCATCCATGTTCTGCTCCCCTTCGGTACTGCCCTGCCCCGGCTTCTGACAGTTCCAAAACACGCGAGCAGCCCTGTCATTCGGCCGGTACCAGATGGCTATCCATGCACACTGGTCGTTGTGCGTATTGATACCTTCTTCCTTGTTCATCAGTCGGAATTCGTGGTTCATGCCTTCGCCCTTGTTGGCAATATAGACTTCCCATTCGATGGTGAATTCTTCGGGCAGGTAGTTGTACTGGTTCTTCTTCATCAAGGGGAAGAGGGTGCCGTTCTGCGTGAACTTGGCCACCTTGCGGTCGCCTATCTGGGCAACTTCTACAGAACCGCCGTCCAAGTCCCATTTGCTCGGGAACTCGCCGAGTTGCTCACCTGCGAAATTATCCTCGAAGAGCACCACGGCACCCTGCACGAAGTCACTCTTGCTTTGTGCCACGGATGCGTCTTCCGTCACCGTTCCGTCCTTCTTTCCACGCTTGCCTTTATCCTTTCCCTTCACGGCATCGTTCACGGTGTTGTCCACTTCGTTTTCTGCACCGTCAGTCACTTTGTCGATGGTGCGGTCAACCTTCTGTTCCACCTTGTCTTTTACCTTCTGCTTCACCTTGTTGAGCAGTCCTCCCAACTGCGCATTCGCGTTCGCACCCCATGCCAGCATCAGTGCCAGCGCAATGGTTGTCTTTGTTGTCTTCATAAATTCTTGTGCCTCCCCTTGACCCTCTCGTGAGGGAACGCCTTATAGGAGGCCGGGGCGTTTGGTGTTGTAAAATGTCGGTTCGATGTACAATAGATTAAAGTCCTCCATCGTCGCCACCTCCGCCATCTCCGTTTTGTGAGCCACTGCCTCCGCCCTGTTGCTTGCGATGCTTGGGATTACCCACTACCAGCTCGACGCTCGCACCCATCAGAAGGGCGTCGCGCACGATGGCGCCGAGGGAGATGAGGGCGTTGGACACATCGCCGGCGGAGAGCGAGGCCTCGCGTACGATGCGGTCAACAACCATCTTGTTGGTCAGTTTCTGCACGCTTTTGGGCTGTGCGTACCATACATTCTCAAGTGGGGGATTCTCGGGATGTGGGTTGCCCTCGGTGTTCAGTCCACGCCGCTCGAACTCGATGTCGATCATCTGGCGAACGGTGTCGAGCAGTTGCATGCGGTCGTCAAGGAAGCCTAAGTCTTCCTTGTTATGCTGCTTGGGGTTGCTGTCGTTCTTCCGCTTCATACTTTTTATGATTTGAACAGTTGCCGGAATATTTCCATTTGTTGGAGAATGAGTTTCGTCTCTGCTGCTTGTCACAGTGCAAAATTAAGGGTGAAGGGAGCGAACAGACCTTGCAAATCCTGCCAAAATTCTTGCATCATCGGACATTCTGCATTTTTCCAATCTTGCACCATCGGACATTTTGTGCTTGTAACAGATTGTATACAAACGAGTTGCACTGACATATTTGCCAATATTGACAATTGGGGGATTTTGAGGAGAAAAGAGGTTGGCAGGGTGTTTATTCATAAGATTCTGACCACTGTGAAAAGCAGAAATGGAGCTTTCGCTACCTGTTCTGTCTGAAGTTGTCTCCGTTTCGGTTTTGATTTTATCCGAATTCTTTTCATTTTTGATTGTGGTTTCAGAATAAAACCGTAACTTTGCACGTAAATCATTTCTAAACGGCAATCATAATATACAGATGACTTATTTCAAAAGACACATAGACGACAAATTGCGCGAGTGGAAAAACGATGCTCGACGCAAGCCATTGCTGATACGGGGTGCTCGTCAGGTGGGCAAGTCCACTGCCGTGAGAGAACTCGGAAAGCAATTCCGCTACTTTGTGGAGGTGAACTTTGAAAAGCAACCCGATCTGCGGCAGCTGTTCACGGAGAACATCAACGTGAAGACTACGTGCGAGAAACTCAGCGGTACGCTTGCCATACCCATCATACCGGGCGAGACGCTCCTTTTCATCGACGAAATTCAGGTAAGCAAGGAAGCTGTCATGGCTCTGCGCTACTTCAAGGAGGACTATCCCGAACTACATGTCATTGCCGCAGGCTCGCTGTTGGAGTTTGCCTTGGAAGAACTGCCGTCGTTTGGCGTGGGAAGGATACGCTCCTTGTATATGTACCCGTTCTCGTTCGACGAGTTCCTTATGGCTCAGGGGCTTGGACTCACCGTTGATTTCAAACGGAGGGCAACGGCCGATGCTCCTCTTACAGAATCGGCACACAAGGCATTGATAGAACAGCTGCGCTCGTTCTATCTTGTAGGAGGAATGCCGGCAGCCGTGACGGAATGGGTGGAAACGCACAGCTATATAGAGGTGTCGCATATCCACAATGAAATTATCGATACATACAGCGACGACTTTTCCAAATACAAGAAACGGTTTTCGCCTGTTCTCCTCAGGCAGGTGCTACGCTCTACGGCATTACAGGCTGGAAAGAAATTCGTTTATGCCACAGCTGCACGCGATACGAAATCCACGGTGGTGAAGGAAGCCCTTCATCTGCTCACGCTTGCCGGGCTTGTCTGCCCCGTGAAGCATACGGACGCACATGGCATTCCGCTCGGAGCAGAGGAAAATGAAAGTTATGTGAAGTATCTTTTCTTTGACTTGGGCATCATGCAGACCATGCTCAACATTCCTGCGGGATCCATTCTCATGGCTGGCGAGGTGGACTTTGTGAACAAGGGAGGCGCGTCAGAGATGTTTGCCGGATTGGAGATGATGAAATACGGCGACTGCTTTATGAAACCCGACCTGCATTATTGGCAAAATCATGCCAAGAACAGTCAGGCAGAAGTGGATTACCTCAAAGTAAGCAACGGCAAGATACTTCCCATAGAGGTTAAAGCCAGCACGCAAGGGAGCATGCAGAGCCTTTGGATTTTCATGCGTAAACGCAAGCTCTTGGATGGTATCCGCACATCACTTGAGAATTTCGGTCATCTTTCTTACTATGACAAGCAGGATGATAATGCCGAGCGACATGTAAATATCATACCCTTGTATGCCTTGAACAACTTATTTACAACAACCCATGAACAACCCTAAACCATCGCATATATGCAACACCGAAAATATGGCCGTAAAACCCTCTCACAGCCTCTGTATGAGTATTTTAACATTTAAGGGGGGGGGGTAAGCGCTGCCACCTGATTTCAAGAGTTTTAGGCGTGTCTGCCGTTGTCTCTTTCCTGCTCGTTTCGTGTGGAGAGAAGCCAACGGGATTCTCCGCTGACGACCGACGGACAGCCGACAGCGTCGTGCGCACAGTGCGCACGACTGACTCGCTCGCCCTGCTGCAAAAGCGACTGGAAAGCCAGGGCGACAGGCTGGGCAGCATCGTGGCCCTGAGGGAATGGGGCGTGGCCCTGCGCAATGAGAGCCGCTTCGAGGAAGCCCTGCGCACCCACATCGAGGGACTGCGACAGGCCGAGGCCGTCGGCGACACCATAGAATGGGTGCAGGCCCTGAACAACATCGGCACCGACTACCGCCGCATGGGCGTGCTCGATGTGGCGCAGGAATATCATTACAACGCGTGGAAAATAAGCGAGGAATGCGCCGACAACTCGTTCACGGCTAGGAAGAACCGTGTGGTGTCGCTCAACGGATTGGGCAATATCTATCTCACGCTGGGCAACTACGAGCGCGCCGACAGCGTATTGCGCATGGCATTGAAAGGCGAACAGGAATTGCACAGTGCTTTGGGGCAGGCCATCAACTATGCCAATCTCGGCTCCATTTTCAGGCACCGGGGGCAAATTGACTCTGCATGGGTGTACTACCGCAAGTCGATGGCACTGAACACGGAAGCAGGCAGCGACCTCGGCATTTCGCTCTGCCATACCTATTTCGGCTCGCTCTATGAGAAGACAGGGCAATACGACAAGGCGACCGAGGAATATGAGACCGCCTACCGGATGATGCAGGCCTCGAAGGACGAATGGCACGCGCTGAACTCTCTCATCGCCCTTGCGGGTATCTATCACACCACGGACCACGATGCCAAGGAAATGGAATATCTGGCCAGGGCAAAAGAGGTGGCGGAAGCCATCAAATCGCCGGAACACTTGGGAGAAATCTATACCTTATACTATCAGCACTACAAGCAGACGGGCGACAGTCGCTCGGCACTGGCTTACTACGAGCAGGCTACCGCCATGCTGGACAGTGTATTAGACATGGAGAAGGTGAACCGCATCCAAAACGCGAGCCTGAGCATAGAGCGCAACCGGCAGGAAAGGGAGAAGAACGACATGAAGCTGCGGCTGGAGCAGGAACGCGCGGCTAAGAGGACGGGCTACATCGTCTTCGCCCTCGTGGTGTTCTCGCTCCTTGGACTGGTTGGCCTGCTGCTTTACATCCAGAACATCCGCAGGCGGAACCTCTTGGCCTTGAAACGGCTTTCGTCCCTGCGCGAGAATTTCTTCACCAACATCACCCACGAATTCCGTACGCCACTCACCGTGATACTCGGCTTGAGCCACGACCTGCAAAATCCGGAAGTGACGGATGTAGGCGACAAGGCGCAGACCATCGAGCGGCAGAGCAATGGACTACTCGCACTCATCAACCAGTTACTCGACATCTCCAAGATAAAATCCGCCGTAGGCAACGCCGACTGGAGGAACGGCAATATCACCGCCCACCTCACCATGATCATCGAGACCTACCGCGACTATGCCCGCAGCCGCAACATCGACCTGCAGTTCTTCGGCAGGGAGGCGGTGCAGATGGACTTTGTGCCCGACTATGTGAACAAGGTCATCAACAACCTGCTTTCCAACGCCTTCAAGTTCACACCCGAATACGGTAAGGTTAGCGTGGCGATGCGGCGCGAGGGAGATCGGCTGCTTATCGATGTGGAGGATACGGGCGAGGGTATGGACGAAGAGACGCTCGTACACGTCTTCGAGCCTTTCTATCAAGGGGGGAGTGGTACCCAAAACATCGGCACGGGCGTGGGGCTTGCCCTTGTGAAGCAGATTATGGATGCCGTGGAGGGAACGGTAACGGCGGAGAGCACGGTGGGCAGAGGTACGGCATTCTACCTCAGCGTGCCGATACGTGATAACATCAAACATAAAACGGCAGAGGTTGCTATCGAAAACACACCCTTGCTACCCAAGAACGAACCGGAACTTGCCGACAACGAGGGAGAAGACAATCGGTGCCGCCTGCTCGTCATTGAGGACAACCGCGACATCGCCGCCTACATCGGCTCGCAGTTTGACGGTCGATACGCCGTCAGCTATGCGGAGAACGGTAAGGTGGGACTGGAAAAGGCACAGGAGCTGGTGCCCGACCTTATCATCACCGACCTGATGATGCCTGAAATGGACGGACTTGAAGTCTGCCGGCAGGTGCGCGGCAACGAGGTCACGGACCACATTCCCATCATCGTGGTGACGGCGAAGATCACGGAGGAGGAGCGCGTCAAGGGACTGGAAGCCGGTGTCGACGCCTACCTCGCCAAGCCGTTCAATGCCGATGAGTTGCGCACAAGGGTGGATAAATTGCTCGAAGGACGACAGTTGCTGCGCGAGAAATACGCACAAATGATGACAGCACATCAGAATGATGAAGAGGAGAAAGTCACGCAAAGACGGGCAACCGATCTGCGCTTCCTTGCCAAGGTGTCGGATGTCATATACCTCCAGCTCAATCGCGGCAAGGAAATAGAGGTGTCGCAGATCGCGTCGGCCATGTGCATGAGCGACAGGCAGTTCTACCGCAAGATGAACGCTCTTACGGACAGCACCCCGACGGTCTATATCCAGCGTGTGAAAATCAAGAAAGCCAAGAGCCTACTTGACGGAGACTCGCGGATGAGTTTTGGGGAGATAGCCGAAAGATGCGGATTCAATGACTACTCCAACTTTGTGCGGACATTTAAGAAAGCCTACGGTGTCACGCCTACGGAATATAGACGGAGCAATGCAGGAAAAGTGTAAGAGCCGACTCTTTACCTGGGTTCGGGATAAGGATGT
>DBRC01000053.1:11385-26799 GCA_002305505.1 Prevotella sp. UBA1378
TATGCCGCCGGATTAGCGCGGGTTTCTTATCCCGAACTGGCGTAGAATATTGTTAAACAATACAAAACTTACTTTTGGGAAGCATCTGATAACCAACAATACTAACGTCTGTGTAACCGTCTTACGTTTTTGTGCGTTCTTGCAGCTTCCGATAATTCTTCCTATCTTTGCACCAGCAAACAAAAAGATAGTAACAAACAATTTTAAAGCAGAACAACAATGAAAAAGATTGCAGTAGTAGCAGCCAACGGAAGAGTGGCAAACAAGGTTATCGAGGAAGCACTCGGCAGAGGTTTCGACGTGACGGCTTTCGGCCGTAAGGAGAACAACACCAAGGCCGGAAAGTATGTCAAAAAGGACATCTTCGACCTGACGGCAGACGACCTCAAGGGCTTTGACACCGTTGTCGACGCGGCAGGCGCCTGGACACTGGAAACCCTCCATACCATCGCACAGGCAGCAGCCTATCTGTCAGGCCTGCTCCGTGGCAGTGAGACCCGTCTGGTCGTCGTCGGCGGTGCCGGTTCGCTCTATGTTAACAAGGAGCACACTTCCACCGTGGAACTCCAGCCAGGTTTCCCCGATATTTACAAGCCTGTGAGTGCCGCTCATGGACTGGCCCTCGCCCTCCTCCGTGCAGAGCAAGACGTGAAATGGACCTATATCAGTCCTGCCGGCGACTTCCAGGCTGACGGTGAGCGCACCGGGAAATATATCCTCGGTGGTGAGGAACTGACACTGAGCAGCCGTGGCGAGTCTGTCATCTCCTATGCCGATTATGCCATCGCATTGGTCGACGAGATTGAGAAAGGTGACCACGTAGGCCAGAGGATCAGTGTGGTAAGGGAATAAGTTGAACGGCGTTCAGCGAGTTTCTTTCTGAAACTTTCTGCCATCCTCTTGATAATAAGAGGATGGCAAAATGCGTTATGAAGATATGATTAGAAAACAAGTGACAGACCCCGTCTTTCCGCAATGCCCCATCCGGAATGTGCTCTCGCGTATTGGTGACCGGTGGTCGCTGCTGACACTGTTGGCACTTCAGGATACCGACAAGCCGTTGCGCTTTAAAGAACTGTATAAGACCATCCCCGGCGTGTCCCAAAAGATGCTGGCATCGACACTGAGAGAGCTGGAGGCCGATGACCTGGTGGACCGTACAGCCTATACTGAAATTCCCCCACGTGTGGAATATTCACTCACAGACCGGGGTAAATCGCTCATGCCCCTGCTCAACCAACTCGTGGAATGGTCGCTTGACAACATGAGTGAGATTGTCGCAAGCCGGGAACGGTATGCAGGGGGCGAGGCGTGAGCCGGTTTCTCGAATCCTTGAATCATTCCATAATATTAAGGAGCATTCAACAGAGCAGGAATGGTTTCCCCGAAAAGTGAAAGTAAAGCCGACTTTTGTGTAAAGGCGGCTTTCTTTTTTATGTCTACTTTTGCATTCGTAACCAATACATTACGAAAGATGAAAAAATCCATATCAACTGACAGCGTGCGGCGCAACAGTCTGCAACGGGGCATCAGCATCGTTAACGTAAAAAAGATAATAGGGAAGTGGCATATTACCCTGTAGGTATACCGAATTTCTTGCCGTAACGCTTTGATAAAAAGAATATTTTCATTATATTTGCAGGGTAATTGTACTTCCGGTAGGTTCGACTTCATGTTCGATGGGCATCCGTTTGTTTTGAAAGCGGGCGAGGCGATGATTGTCGGGCTTCAACAATTGGTGGAGAGCACCCACTGTTCTGCCGATTTGGATGTAATGTGCATCTACGTAAAACAGAATTTCCTGGAGCTTTGCACCCCACGTAGCAACTATGGCATCAAAGGTTCGTTGGCTCTTTATTCCTGCCCGGTGATGCAAGTGGACAAAGACAGGTTTGAACAACTTCGGCAGGGCTTTATACAGATAGAGCAGCGGCTACTGAAAACCGAGAACATGTTTCAAGAAGATGTGCTGGTCTGCGCCACGCAAATGACGTTTCTTGATTTCTTCGACATCCACGCTGCTCAAAACGGTTTGGCAAACATATCGTTCCAAGACACGGATATTATTACGCGCTTTATGCAAATGCTCGAACGCGGCGATTATGTGAAGAACCGTGAGGTGGGGTATTACGCTGACAAACTCTGCGTCACACCCAAGTATCTCTCCGAGATATGCAAGAGTGTGAGCGGAAAAACAGCCAACTATTGGATTTCCCGCTTCACAACTATCCATATACGCAGGCTGCTGAGAGAAAGGAAAATGTCATTTACCCAAATCTCCGACCTTTTCGAGTTCTCCTCACCTGCCTACTTCAGCCGCTTCGTACAGAAGCACCTGGGAGTATCTCCGACCAATTTCCGGGAATGATTCCCTGAATAGGTAGGTTTTCTATCGGTTCCCCTCCCCGGGTTCCCTCACCCCCTCTTGGCCAAATACTGCTCCCTGTACGTCTTCGGCGTCATGCCCGTATGCTCCTTCACGTACTTGCCGAAGAACGACGAATTGGGGAACCCCATCTTGTTCGAAATCTCCTTGATGGAATAATCGGTTGACCGCAGGTAATAAATAATGTCCGACAACGTGTATTCCTGAATCCATTGGTTCGCCGTTTTATCAGAGTTCTTCTTGCATACCACCGACAGGTATTTGGGCGTGATGCACAGTTGGGCCGCATAATATTCCACCGTCTGGTGCTTTACGGGCGTTTGCTGCACCAGCTCTAAGAATCGTTGGAAGATGTTCTCGCCCGCCTGGCGTTCTTCCGGCAGCGGGTCCATGCCGAGCGACAGCATGCCGCAAAGGCCCATGATGGCCCCGCAGATGAGCGACTGGAGCACTTCCTTCCTGTAAGGCGACTGGCCGTCGTAGTCGAGGCATGCGCGGATGCTGTCGTAGAGCTTATCGGCAAAATGTATGTCCTTTTCGTGCAGCGGGCACACTTTCAGCTTGTTTACGTACATCACGTGGTTCCATACATTGATGCGCGAGTGGAGGAATGTCTGCAGGATGCGGTTGGTAAGGCAGAGCGCCTTGCACTCGAAGTCGACGCTGAACAGGAAATTCTCCATAAACGTATTCGGCGGGCATAGCAACAGCTGGTTTTTCTGTATGCGGCTTGTTTTCCCGTTGATGTCCATCTGCAGTTGCCCGTTGACACACAGGATGATGCAGTTCATGCTCATGCGTATGGGCATGATGTCCACAATCTGCTTCACGTTGTCAACAATCATGATGTCGTCGTCCGAATAGTCGATGCTGATGCGCTCGTTGTTCTTGTCGTATACGGCCTGATGAGGTAGGTCTACCGGAGTATTAATCTCAATCATAATCAGTTTGTTTTTGCACGCTTTCCTACAAAGGTGGCCATTTTTTTTGATATGATAATGACCTGAATGGATAAAATAATGCCCTATTTCGGAACTTGTTCGCGAATCGGACTTTTTGTTAGTGATATAGGATACCGATAATAGCCGTTTTTTCCTCATCTTTGCACCTGAAAGAATGGAAAAATAAAACATAAACCAAAAAATGAGTAATAGGACGAAATGGTTATCAGGGCTGATGCTGGCCGCCCTCTTTACGGCAGGCAGCTGCCAGAAAGGCCGGAAGGGAGAGGGAACGGCCGGCGGCAACGTAGTGAAGGTGAAGACGGAGACGGTGTCGGCCTCGGCTGCAGAGGACAGGCTGGGTTATACCGGGACGATCGAGGAAATGAGCGGCACCACGCTGAGCTTCGCCGGGGCGGGCACCGTGAGGCTGCTGGCCGTGAGCGAGGGTCAAAGCGTAAGCAAGGGGCAGCTCATCGGCGAAATAGACGCCACCTCCAATACCAACGCCTTGGTCATGGCCAAGGCTGCCGCGGGACAGGCACGCGATGCGCTGAGCCAGGCACAGGATGCCTACAGGCGCATGAAACAGCTGCATGACAGCGGTTCGCTGCCCGAGATGAAATGGGTTGAGGTGGAAACCCGGCTGAGCCAGGCGCAGCAAATGGTGCACCAAGCCGAGGCTTCTGAGCAGATAGCCAGGAAAGGGCTGGCCGACACACGGCTCCGCGCTCCCTTCGGCGGATACATCGCTGCGAAGATGGCCGAGGCGGGGCAGAACGTCATGCCGGGCGTACCGGTAGTGAAGCTGGTGACCATCGACCGGGTGAAAGTGAAACTGTCGGTGCCCGAGGCCGAAATCGGGCGCATTGCCCTCGGTGCCGCCGTCCGCTTCAAGGTGCCGTCCATGGGCAGCGAAGAGTTTACGGGGAAGATAGCGGAGAAGGGCGTGGCGGCCGACCCGCTGTCGCGCTCGTATGAAGTGAAGGCGGTGGCCGACAACCGGGCCCACCGCCTGCTGCCCGGCATGGTGTGCGACGTGTCCGTGGTTTCCCCCGGCAGTGCCGCCTCGGTGTCGCTTCCGGCCAATATCGTGCAGATAGATACCGACAACCGCCCCTTTGTGTGGACGCTCTCGGGCGGGAAGGCAAGGAAAGCCATGATTACGGTGGGCGGATATGCAGGCGACCGCATCCTCGTGAGCAGCGGCCTGCGTGCCGGCGATAAGGTCATCGTGGAAGGGCAGCAGAAGGTAAGCAACGGAATGGAAGTGTCGGAGTGATGGAGAAGAAGAGGAATATCATAGAATGGGCTATGCACTACCGCAGGATAGTGATCCTAATAGCCTCCTGCCTCGTGGCATTCGGCGTGTACGGCCTGTACGACATGAAGAAGAACGAGTTTCCCGACTTCACCGTCCGCCAGGGCATCGTAGTGGCCGTGTACCCGGGCGCCACCGTCGGCGACGTGGAGCAACAGGTGACGAAGCCTCTCGAAGACTATCTCTTCAGCTATAAAGAGGTGAAGAAAGAGAAAACCAAGTCGTACAGCCGCAACGGCCTGAGCATCGTACAGGTGGAGCTGAACGATGACATCAGCGGCGAAGAGAAGGACAACTTCTGGAGCAAGCTGAAACACGGCGTGTCGACCTTCAAGGCCCAACTGCCCGCCGGTGTGCTGGCCGTGCAGGTGCAGGACGATTTCGGCGACACGTCGGCCCTGCTCATTACGATGGAGAGCGGTGACAAGACCTACCGCGAACTGAACGACTACATGAACCGGCTGAAAGACCGCCTGCGCACCATCGAGAGCGTAGGCCGGCTCAGCGTGTACGGCATGCAGAAAGAGCAAATCTCCATTTACCTCGACAGCAAAAGACTGTCGCAGTACGGCATCGGCCACAGTTTCATTGCGGCCCAGCTGCTGGCCAAAGGCTTTGTTACCTCAGCCGGTACGCAGAAGGGCGCCGGCTATGAAAGCCCGGTTTACGTAGAGCGTTCGCTCAACCGGCTGAACGACGTGGAGCAGATGACCGTCTTTTCCGACCCGCGGGGCAACGTGGTTCGCCTGAAGGACGTGGCCGACGTGAAATGGGAATATCCCCAGCCGTCGTCTTTCGTCACCAACAACGGGAAGAAGTGCCTCGTGCTGAGCGTGGAGATGAAGAAAGGGCGCAGCATTACGGACATGGGAAAGGCGATAAAGGAAGAACTGGGGCGGTTTAAGGCGGCGTTGCCCGCCGAAGTGTCGATGTTCACCATCACCGACCAGAGCAAGGTGGTGGGCGACAGCGTGGTGAGTTTCCTCAAGGAGCTGCTCATCGCCGTTGCGGCGGTGGTCATCGTCGTCTTGCTGCTCATGCCGATGCGCGTGGCATTGGTTGCCGCCAGCACCATCCCTATCTCCATTTTCATCTCGCTGGGCCTCTTCTATGCGTTCGGCATCGAGCTGAACACCGTGACGCTGGCTGCCCTCATCGTGACGCTGGGCATGATTGTAGACAATTCCATCGTCATCATCGACAATTACGTGGAGCTGCTGGCCGAGGGCAAGAGCCGGTGGGACGCCTCCATCCAGAGCGCCACCCATTTCTTCAAGTCGATTCTCTCGGCCACGCTGGCCATCAGCATCACGTTCTTCCCCTTCCTCGTCACGATGGATGGCATGTACCATGATTTCCTGCTCTACTTCCCGTGGAGTATCTCCATCGTGCTGTTCGTATCGCTGCTCGTGGCCGAGCTGATAGTGCCTTTCATGCAGTTCTGGTTTATCCGCGAACCGCTCGACACAGGGGGCAGGGCTGGGGCTGGCGGGAAGCGGAAGTTCTCGTTCCTCGACATGATGCAGGATTATTACGACTGCATCGTCGAATGCTGTTTCAGGAATCCCCGCCTTACCATCGGTGCGGCCGTGGCAGCCGTCGTTTCTGGGTTTGCCTTGTTGGCCTTCCTGCCGCAGAAGATCATGCCTACGGCCGAGCGCAACCAGCTGGCCGTGGAGATCTACCTGCCCACGGGCACGTCGCTCGGCAAGACGGCGGAGATAGCCGACAGCATGGAGCACCTGCTGCGGAAAGACCGCCGCGTGGTGTCGATAGCCTCGTTCAAGGGCATGTCGTCGCCCCGGTTCCAAAGCTCGTACGCCCCGCAGTTCGGCGGCACCAACTATGCCCAGTTCATCGTCAACACCGAGAGCAACAAGGCCACGCTGGGCGTACTGTCCGACTTCCGCATGAAGTACGCCACGTATTTCCCCGGTGCCTACATGCGCTTCAAGCAGCTTACCTACAGCGCGGAAGGCAGTTCGGTAGAGCTGCGCATCAGCGGTGACAACTGGAAGCAGCTGAAGCAGTTGGCCGACTCGGTTACGCGGGTGTTGCGCATGGACAACCGGCTGATGTTCACCCGCAACGACATCAATGAGCCCCTGCCTGCCCACAGCGTGGAACTCGACAGGATAAAGGCCGGCCGGCTGGGCATCGGCAACGCGCAGGTGGAACTGGCACTGGCATCGAGGTATAACAGCGACGGACTGCTGCTCGGCACCATCTGGGAGGGCGACTACGGCATCGGCGTGAAGCTGAAGAGCGACAAGGCCGACGGCTCTGTGCCCAGCGACATTGCCGGCGAACCCATCGCCGTGAACGGAGGCATCGCCACGGTGCCGCTACGCCAGGTGGCCAGCGTGAAGCCCGTATGGCACGACGGCCAGATATGCCACCGCAACGGCATCCGCACCGTTACCGTGATGGCCGACGTGGTGGACGGTGTCAACGTCATGGAGCTTACCGCACAGCTGCAGAAGCAGTTCAGGCAAGAGCAGATGCCGCAGGGCGTGACGCTCGAATGGGGCGGGGAGTATGCCGAATCGAACGATGCCATCCCCGGCATCATTGCAGGGCTGCTCCTGGCCGTGGTCATCATCTTCTTCCTGCTGCTGGCCCATTTCCGCCGCATCAGCCTGGCTGTGCTGCTGCTCATCTCGCTCCCGATGACCATCTTCGGCACGTCGGTGGCTGTACTCGTCTCGGGCGTCAACTTCTCGCTCACGTGCTTCCTCGGTATTGTCTCGCTGATGGGCATACTCGTGCGCAACGCCATCATCATGTACGACTATGCCGAGGAGCTCCGGCAGTCGGATCAGGTCACCGCCCGACAGGCCATCTACACCAGTGCCAAGCGGCGCATGCGCCCCATCTTCCTCACCTCGGCGGCGGCCTCGATGGGCGTCATACCGATGATACTGGGGGGCAGCGGACTGTGGATGCCTATGGGGGTGGTCATCTGTTACGGCACGCTCATCACCATGGTGCTCATACTTACCGTACTGCCGGTGGCCTACTGGCTCACGATGAGCGGCTCGACGAAAAAGAGAATCAGCAACGAAATACTGGAATATCAATGATAACGAAGACAATAAGCAAGATAAGCAAATGCGCCGTGGCCCTCGCCGCGGCGTGCACAGCCCTGCCGGCCGCGGCGCAGAAGACACTGACACCGGAAGAATGCCGCCGGATGGCACTCGGACATAACATGGCCGTGCGCAGCGCCGACTACCGGATACGCTCGGCCGAAGAACAAAAGAAGGAGGCCTTTACAAGCTATTTCCCGCAAATCAGTGCCACGGGATTCACGTTCAAGTCGGATAAAGACATCGTCAGCGCCGACATCAATACGGCGGGACTGCTGCCGGAGGCCATTGCCTCTGCCCTCCCGCAGTCGGTGCTTGCACTGATACCGCCGGCCATCCCCGTCGGACTGCTGCGCGACGGCACGCTGGCCGGCATTACGGCTGTGCAGCCCGTATTTGCCGGCGGACAAATCATCAACGGCAACCGGCTGGCAAAAGTGGGGCTTGAGGCGAGCAGGATACAGAAGGAGCAGAGCGAGAACCAAGTGGCGCTCACGGCAGAACAGCACTACTGGCAGGTGGCGACGCTGCTCGAAAAGCAGAAAACGCTGGCAGAGGTGAGCAGGATGCTGCAGGCGCTCGAGAAAGAGGCCGGCGTGGCCGTGCAGGCAGGGGTGGCCCTGCGCAACGACTTGCTGCAGGTGCAGCTCAAGGCGAACGAAACGGAAAGCCAGCAACTGAAGGTGGCCAATGCGCTCGCGCTCTGCAAGCTGGTGCTGGCGCAATACATCGGACTGCCCGACACGCTCTATACCCTCGGAGCCGATGCCGACCCGGAGCGGATGCCTGTGTTCCCGCTCGACCTGCTGCAGAGCCATGAAGAGGCGGTGAAGGGCACGCCCGAGTACCGCCTGCTGCAGAAAAACGCAGAGGCCACCGCGCTGCAGCGCAAGCTGGAGGTTGGCAAGCGCCTGCCGTCGGTAGCCGTCGGCGCGGGCTACACTTATAATAACCTGATGGAGAATGACCATACGTTCGGTATGCTGTTTGCTACGGTATCGGTTCCGCTTTCCGACTGGTGGGGCGGCAGCCATGCCATCAGGCGCAAGCGGTTGGCGGAGCGTAATGCGAAGGAACTGTTGGCAGACGGCAGCGAGCTGCTTGTCATCCGGATACAAAAGAACTGGAACGATTTGGAGGAATCCTACAAACAGCTGGCCTTAGCCCGCAAGAGTATCGACCAAAGCAGCGAGAACCTACGCCTGAATACCGACTATTACCGTGCCGGGACGGTAAAGATGAGCGACCTGCTTTTGGCCCAGCAGCAATACCAGCAGGCCAAAGACCAGTATGTAGATGCTTTCGCCGCCTATCAAACAAAGATGCTGGAGTACAAGCAGGCTGTGGGGATAAAATGAGAAGGAGGGGGCTTGCAGCCGTGGATAAAAAGAATAAGGCGGGGTAAGAATCCTCGAAACGGGTATTTTTCATCGGAATGATGATTTATTTGTACCCCCTTACCTACCGATTCTCTGAATTATTCTTTATCTTTGCAGAAGCTAAAGCTGCACTCGGGCATTTAAGAGCAAGCTCTTATGCCGCTCGCTTGCATTATCTTTGCAGAAGCTAAAGCTGCACTCGGCAATTTGAAAACCGGCTTTCATTGCGCTCGCTTGCATCACCTTATATACATGATGAGGATCTTATTTTTATTTTTCGGCTTATTGGCCGCTTATACCGGGGCTTGCGCCCAGTTCTTGATAGACGGGCGGAAGATGCTGTACGACAGCCGCACCAACACTTATCTGGTTGCGGCGGGGTCGGCCGTATCCGGCAGCGCTTTTACATGCAATGTCACGATGGAGCATGGCTGGCACAGCCTTTCCATCGAAGGCAACGGGGTAGGGGACAGCTATACTTTCACCGGTGCGGAAGGCGGGAAGCGCTTCCCTTTTTCTGTTACCGACAGCTTGAACCGCGTGGTTTCAGCTGCACTTGCATTTACGTCACTGCCCGTGATACATCTTTCGGGGGTGTTCGGGTACGACTACCAGCCGGCCGTGTTCACATTGTATGATACCGGCGTGCAAACCCTTGAGGCTGTAGCTAAATGGCGGGGCGGCTCTACAAATACACCGGATAAGCACAAGCGCAACTACAAGATTAAGTTCGGTGCCGACCATAGCTTCTTCGGATTCCGCAGCGATAACGGCTGGATTCTCGATGCCGGGCAGGCCGACCTGTTCCGCGTGCGCAACCGCGTTGCCACGGAGCTGTGGAACGACATGGCACGCCGGCCGTATTATGCCGGCGAAGAGCCCGGGGCGTTGACGGGTGTGCGGGGGCGTATGGTAGAGGTGTTCCTCAACGACGAGTATGCCGGCATCTACTGTTTCACCGAGTGCATGGACCGCAAACAGCTGAAATTGAAGAAGTATGAAAAGGCGACGGGTGCCGTGCGCGGCGGATTGTGGAAGTCGGGCGGTTACGGCAGTTCGCTGATGTGGAGCGTCGGCGGCGGATACGATAATACGAGCGGCACATGGGATGTGTTCGAGGCGAAATACCCCGAGCTCGACGATGTGGACACCACCGATTTCAGCACGCTCTACAATGCCATCAGTTTTGTGGCGAACAGCAGCGACGCCGACTTCGAATCGCAGGTTTCCGATTATTTCGACTTGCCCGTGGTGATCGATTACTACATTCTACTTTGCGTGCTGAACGCCGCAGATAATATCGGCAAGAATATGTATTGGGCTGTCTATGACAAGAAGAAAGATAAAAAACTAACCCTTGCCGTATGGGATCTCGACTGCACTGCCGGACAGCGGTGGGTAGAGCATTATCTGCCGGGAGCTTCCTCGCCCGGATACAACCTCGGCATCAACCTGAACCTGTTGGAACGCTTAATCCGCCTGGACGTCGGCCGCTTCAGCGATTCGGTCATCGCCCGTTACCGCGAATTGCGCCGCAGCGTGCTTTCTGCCGACAGTCTTTCTGCCCGTTACCGTGCTTATTTTGAAGCAATGCGTGCCAGCGGGGCCGACAGCCGTGAAGAGGAAAGATGGTCGGGCGATTCCGATATCGGCGGTGCTGTGCTCGACTTGCGTGCCGAGGCCGACTATATTCATGATTGGTTCGCACGCCACATTGACTATCTGGACAACCACCGTTTCACCGATTCTTTCTTTTCAGGCATCACTTCCGCCCGTGTCACGGCTGCTCCCTCCGTCTACCATAATATGAACGGGCAGCGCGTATCGTCGCCCCGCAAGGGCGTTTACATTTACCGGGGGCGTAAATATGTGGTGAACTAAACTGCTGTCATCCCCCCTGCTTTGCCACCATGCGTGCAAACTCGCCGCCGGCCGCCATCAGCTCTGCCGGCGGGCCTTGTTCGGCCACCGTCCCGTCTTTCAGCACTACGATTTTGTGGGCATTGGCCACGGTGCGCATGCGGTGTGCGATGATGAGTACGGTCTTGTTTTTTATCAGTTCCGATATGGCCGCCTGTATCTTGGTTTCGTTCTCCACGTCGAGACTTGCCGTAGCCTCGTCGAGCAGGATGACGGGAGCGTCTTTCAGCAGTGCGCGGGCGATGGAGATGCGCTGGCGCTCACCGCCGGAAAGGCGTTCTCCGTTTTCGCCTATGAACGTCCGGTAGCCTTCGGGCAACCGTTCTATGAACTCTTCGCATTGTGCCAGCCGCGCCGCGCGGCGTATCTCCTCCACTGTGGCACCGGGCTTGCCCACGCGGATGTTGTCCTCCACCGTCGCGTTGAATAGCATTACGTCTTGGAATACGATGGCATAATAGCGTAGGAGGGTTTCGGGGTCGATGCCGGCGATGTCCTGCCCGCCGAGGAGAATACGTCCCTTGCCGATGTCCCAGAAGCGGGCGGCAAGCTTGGCCGAAGTGCTCTTCCCTCCGCCCGACGGCCCGACGAGCGCAGTCACCTGGCCTTGGCGTGCCGTGAACGAGACATCGTGTAACACCTGTTTTCCTTCTTGATAAGCAAAGTCGACGTGTTGGAATGTGATGTCGAAGTTGTCCGCGGTAAATTGCCGCTTCCCGTGCTGTATAGGCATGGCCTCCATCTCGCGCATCCGCCCGATGCGTATGTCGAAGAACGAAAGCAAGGCCATGTTGTTGAACACCTCCGATACCGGGTTGTAAATGCTTGCCCCTATCATCAGGAAGATGAGGTAAGTGAAGAAACTTGCTGTCCCTGCCATCACGAGGTAGGCACCGGTGAGGATGACCGAAGCGAGCCCTAATTTAAGGATGATATAAGAGAAATTCAGCCAGACGCCCGTCAGGAGTTCACCGCCGATGAGGCTCCGCTCGTAAGCCTCGAGACACCGGCCTAACTGCTGCATGTATTTTCCTTCCCCGTTGTATGCCTTGATTTCCTGTATTTCCTCAATGCCTTCCTGTATCTGTTCGGCCACTTCGCGCTTGATGTGGTAGTTCGATTTGAATTCCTTGCCCATCGAGCGTTTAGCGAGGAATACCACCAGTGCGGCCACGGGCACTACCCAGAAGAGTGCCAAGGCCAGCCGCCAGTCGTAGAAGAACAGTCCGGCGGCGATGAACAGCAGGCTGATGATAGAGGCGAACAGCTGTGGGATGCTGTGCGAGAAAAACGTTTCGAGCATCGTGTTGTCTTCCATGAGCGTGGCGGTGAGGTCGGAGAGGTTTTTCTCTCCGAAAAACGCCAAGGGCAGCCTGCGCAGTTTCTCGGCCAGGCTGATGCGGCGGTTGGCGCTCTCGGTATAGACGGCGGTATAGGTGTTGGCATACTGGACCATGGCGACGGAAAAGAGCACCGCCATGAAGGCAGCGCCCAGCGCCGCATAATGCAGCGCACCGTGATGTGTGGCGCCCTGCAGGTAATCTTCGAGGAAGAAGAACGTGAATACGGCCGGCAGCATCAGTGCGATGTCTAACAGGGATGTCCAGAAAATCCCCTTGATTAATGAGCGTGCCCCTTCGCGCGAAAGGGCGAACCGTTTTTGAAAATAGGTAAGCATGATATTCCGTTTTGTCCGTTGATGATGATAGTTTTTATACCGTCCATGCCACCGACTTGCGGTATTCGTCCCACATGGATGGGTAGAGTATGCCCTTTCGAAGCAGCTCCTTGTGTGTCCCCTGTTCAGCTATTTTCCCTTTGTCCATTACAAGGATGCAGTCGGCATCCTGCACGGTGGTCAGGCGGTGGGCAATCATCAGCACCGTCTTCCCTTTCATCAGTTCGCGCAGGGCCTGTTGTATGAGGACCTCGTTCTCCGGGTCGGCAAAGGCGGTTGCCTCGTCGAGCACCACCACGGGGGCATCTTTCAGTATGGCCCGTGCCAAGGCGATGCGCTGCCGTTCGCCGCCAGAGAGGTAAGTGCCGTCCGTGCCTATTTTCGTGTCGAGCCCGGCCGGCAGGCGGGCGATGATGTCGCAGCTCTGCGAGAGCTCTATGGCGCGGTCGATTTCCTCTTGTGCGGCCCCGGGGCGTCCGTACGTGATGTTCTCGCGCAGCGTGGTTTTGAAAAGCTTTGTATTCTGGAAAACGAACGACACCTTGTCCATCAGTTCCTCCTTGTCGATGCAACGCACGTCTGCGCCGCCTATCCGCACCTTCCCCTTCCCCGCATCCCAGAAGCGGGGGATCAGGCGGGCTATCGTTGTCTTTCCGCTGCCCGAAGGCCCCACCAGGGCGTATGTTTTCCCTTCCGGGATGCTGAAGCTCACGCCGTTTACGGCATTCTCCTTCGCACCGGCATAGCGGAACGTAACCTGCTCGAAACTAACCTCATGCCCTCGTGGGTATTCTTTCTGTCCGGCGACAGGCAGCGGCTTTTCCTCCGTCAGGCTTTCCATGCGCCTGATGGCCTCGTCCGCCATGAACAGGTTCTGTTGCAGGTACATGATTTTCATGATGTTCGAAGCGATGGAGGGGGTGATGAGGATGTAAAGGAAGAGGTCGGCAACCACGGCCGGCACGTTGCCCGTCCGCCCGATGATGAGTACGGCCGCCGGCACGAGGAAGAAAGCGGAACTGTTGATGGCCATCGTGTAGAACGACATCGGGCGTTGCCATCCGAGGGTATACTTGGTTACCAGGTCCTTGTAGGTAATGATGCTGTCATAGAACCGCTTGAACGAGAATACCGTCTGCTGGAATACCTTCACCACGGGAATGCCGCGCACGTATTCCACAGCCTCGCCGCCCATCTTTTCCTGTGCATCCAGGTACATGCGCTGGAAGTTGTTCTGCTTCGGGTTCATCATGACGAGCATTGTCACGGCAGCCGCCAGTATGGGGATAAGGCAAACCAGCCCCATCCGCCAGTCGAAGACGAACAGCAGCAGGATGACACCTGCCGGGGCCGTCATGCTGCCCACGATGTCGGGCAGGAGATGGGCGAGGAACGTGTGCGTTTGCGACGAATCCTCGTCGATTACCTTGCGCATTCTGCCGCTCAACTTCTCGTTAAAGTACCCCAGCGGCATCTTTACAACGCGGCGCATGGCCTCGCGGCGCATGTTCACCTCCACGCGGAAGGCGGCTAAGTGGGAAAGCATCAGCGATACAAAGTACAGCAGCACGCCCGCTACGGCGGAACCTGCCGCCCACCAGGCATACCCGTATGCGGGCGTGCCTACCGCCAGTCCGCCGCCGGCAAGCAGTTCGCGCACGATGAGCCAGATGAAGACGAAAGGCACCAGGGAGATAAGGCCGTTGAGCCCCGACAGTACCAGGGATACGGGGAGCAGCGCCTTGCGCCGTCCCATGTAAAATCTGATTTTATGTAAAGCAGTCATTTCGGTTTGATAATATATCGTGATTTCTTTATACCTGTATAAGTTCTTTCCATCCTGCAGTGCCGTAGGTGATGTATTCTTTCAGGAAACGCTCCGCCTGTCCGTCGGTCATTTCTTCGTGCGATACGATTTCGGATAAGACCGCCATCCAGCCGGAACAGATGATGTGCATGAAAAAATCGGAAACATCAATGTTCAGGTGCGGATACTTCTCCTTCATCAGCTCCAGGTATTCCCGCCCGGTGTCCGCCTGCCGTTCTATCAGGTGTTCGCGGTAGTTCTCCAGCGAGGTGCCGGCGGCGCCGAAAAGCAGCAGTTTCAGCTCGGGCCGGAAGTCATGGATGATTTTGAGGAAATCCTTCATGTTCTTTTCCTGATACTCTTTCATGAAAAACTGGTTGATGGTGAGTTGCCCGGGGGCGTTGTGCATTTTAATGTAATTGTCGAGTGCCGTCAGCAGGGGGTGCATCACGGCGCGGAACATTCCGTCTTTGTTGCGGAAGTAATTGTATACGTTGCCCAGCGATATATCCGCCAGCCGTGCTATCGTGCGCATCGACGTGTTTTTGAACCCCTTGTCCACTAATTCCTTGTGGGCAATGGCGAGCAATCTTTTCCGTGTGTCGTCTTTCAGTGTCTGCATACCCGTTTGAATCCGTGAGCCAATAACGAACAAAGTTCAAGGCCGTTCAATAAGAAAACGCACTGCCCATTGCTGAAGCAGTGCGTTTCCTTGGTTATTGCGAACAGCACCTTGGATAAGTGTTATCTGTCTTTGCATCGTTTGGATGATTTTAATTCCCTGTGACAAAGGTACGGTTTCTGCGCCGTCCTTGCAATACCTATTAATAGGTAAATTGCGGGAGGCCATGCCGCTTTGCGGCTGATGATATACCTGAGTTCGGGATAAGGAT
>DBRC01000053.1:26861-49692 GCA_002305505.1 Prevotella sp. UBA1378
TGGCCAAAAATCATCCGGGCCGCTTTCCTTATATGCCGCCGGATTAGCGCGGGTTTCTTATCCCGAACTGGCGTATGATATGGGCGCGGCTGTTCCCGAAGCAGGAACCGGTGGGCCTTGCGGTAAAAGGAAAGCGGGAAGGGGGCAGCGCCCCCCTTCCCGCTGTGTGTACTTATTCTTTCTGCTCTTCGCGTACCGGTTCTATACGCGCCGGCCGTACTGCTCGTCGAGGTTGAAGATAGCGCTGTCGCCCATCCTCTTGATGCGGTCGACGATGCTGCTGGCCGTAGCCTCCTCTTCTACCTGCTCGCGCACGAACTGCCAAAGGAAATCCTGCGTAGCCTTGTCGCCTTCCTCGATGGCTTGGTCGAGCAATTTGTTAATCAGCTTGCTCACGTGGCACTCGTGCTTGTAAGCATCCTCGAAAGCATCGAGCGGGGAGCTCCACGTCTGCTTGACGGCCGGAATCTGGTTCACCACGGCATTACCGCCGCGCTTGATGATATAGCTGGCCATCTGGTAGGCATGGTCCATCTCCTCTGCCGACTGTTTCTTCATCCAGTTTGAAAAACCGTCGAACCCTTCTTTCTCCAGGTAGAAAGACATCGAGAGATATACGTTTGCCGAGTAAATCTCGGAAGCGATTTGGCCGTTCAAGGCCTCCTGTAATGTGTTTGATATCATAATGCTCTTGTTTAAAAAATTATTCGATTACAAATATACGAAAAAGAACGGCATCCCGTTTCCTTTTTTCATATTTTTATGTTTTTAAAATGAAAATATCTCCACCTGTACGGTTGTACTTATACTCCTTGCCCAGCCATCAGGTTCCGCAGTAAAGGCGGAAGAGACAGCAGCCTGAAAGGCAGGCCAAGGGCCGCAAGGCCGGGAACATGGTTGGTTGATATAGGTCAAGAACTCGCTGTTTTTGTAGAAAAATCCTTTCTTTTTGTTGTTGTGTCCGAACACAATGCGTACCTTTGCATCATCAAAAGGTTAATAGATTGTTTTAGGTTAGTAAATTATTTGTAGTTTTAGGTTTTTAGTTATTGGTAGAAGATTGTTAGGAAGATAGGTAATCAGGATTTTTAAGGTTGTAAAGAAAGATTGTTTAGGTAACAAGGTATTAGTTAAGGTAAAAGAAGAAAGGATGACAGAGACGCCTGGCTTGCAGCATCGGACTGCAGCAGGCATTAGACGAGGGGCGGTGACGTTCCTTTTTTTTGTGCCTCCGCCTGGCGGCAGGGCATTAACGGATTATTTAGCTTATTTTCTGTATAAAGCACTCTTTTTACGGTTGAACTTGCATTTAATCCAAATCGTACAAGCACCTTGTAGTCCTGCTACAAGGTGCTTGTACTCTTGCTACAAGGTGCTTGTAGCAGGGCTACAAGGTGCTTGTACGATTCCAATACGTTAATCCGCTAATCCGTTAACCTGTTAATCCTGCTTGTGCCGCGAGCGGGACTCGAACCCGCACAGCCATTCCTGGCCAAGGGATTTTAAGTCCCTCGTGTCTACCATTCCACCATCGCGGCTACATGGAGCGGAAAACGGGACTCGGACCCGCGACCCCAACCTTGGCAAGGTTGTGCTCTACCAACTGAGCTATTTCCGCATTCATCCCGTAAACAGGGGTGATAACCGGCTGCAAAGGTAGTGCTTATTCTCCGAACAGCCAAATATTTCATGTATTTTTTTATCCGTTGGTCACCCTGAGCAGGCCTCCCGACAGGGTATTGCCTTCGTAACGGATGCGGTACTCCTTCAGTCGTATGCCGTCGGTAGAGTTGCCATAGTTCAGTTCGTATGTACGCTGGCAGCGGCTGCAGGATACCGACGAGCCGTTGCTGCCCCATGCGAGGGGGAAGTTGGTACCTGTGTTGTGGTCGAGGCAATAAGGACACATGCGGTCGTAAGCGCGCCAGCCGTCGAAGGCGCTGGTGCCGATGATGAGGCTCTGGTTGGCCCCGACGTTACCGATGCCTGCATTTTCTTTGTCGGTGGTGAGCGTTATCGCCTCGGTGCTGCCGTCGGGCATGCTGACGGTAAGCTTGTGCAGGCTGTAGGCACTGGTCTGCTGCTTTTCAGTCTTTACGTCGACGAAGACATAGGTCGACGGATTGTCAAGGGCCACTTTGATGAGGCTTGTGAGATGCAGCGACGTGTCGAACCTGAACGTGCAGGGATACTCCGTGCTGTAGCGGTTCTGCGCCTCGTCGGTTGTACAGGCTGCGAGAGCCGTTACCATGCTGCTTAGCAGTAATATCTTGCGCATCATCTCCCGAGCAATTTTCTTTCTGCGTCCTCCATGCGCTCGAAGCCGAATCCGCTGAGCGTTTCTTCCATCAGCGCCTTGATTTCGGCGTTGCACAGGTTGCCGATAGACCCCTCGTGGGTATGGCGGATGTGGCGGTCGGCCTTGAAGGTGCCTGCCTCTATTTCCATTCCCACCTGCTTGTAAGCGTCGCGGAACGGCATGCCGTCGGCCGCCCGCCTGTTCACCTCTTCCACGGAGAAGATGGGGTCGTACATGGGGTTGTCCAGTATCTGCCTGTTCACCTCCATCTTGTTGATGATGTAGGCTGCCATCTGCAGGCAGTCTTTCAGCTCGCCGAAAGCCGGGAGGAACACTTCCTTGATGATTTGCAAGTCGCGGAAATAGCCCGCCGGCAGGTTGTTCATGATGAGCGTTACCTGCTGCGGCAGTGCTTGCAGCTTGTTCGCTTTGGCGCGTATGAGTTCGAAAACGTCGGGGTTTTTCTTGTGCGGCATGATCGACGAGCCGGTGGTGCATTCCTTCGGCAGCTTGACGAACGAGAAGTTCTGGCAGTTGAACAGGCAAGCATCGAAAGCCATCTTGGCCAGTGTGCCGGCGATGGTGGCGATGGCGAATCCCACGTTGCGTTCCATCTTCCCGCGGCCCATCTGCGCATAAACGACGTTGTAGTCCATCGAGTCGAAGCCGAGCAGCCGGGTAGTGAGCGCCCGGTTGAGCGGGAACGACGAGCCGTAGCCGGCGGCAGAGCCGAGCGGGTTGCGGTTGGTCATCTTATAAGCGGCCTGTAGGAACAGCATGTCGTCGGCCAGCGACTCGGCGTAAGCCCCGAACCACAGGCCGAAGGAGCTGGGCATGGCCACCTGCAGGTGGGTATACCCGGGCATGAGCACGTCGCGGCATTGTTCGCTCTTCTGCTGCAGCTGGTCGAAAAGCACCTTTGTGGCACCGGCAATCTCCATCAGTTCGTGGCGGGTGAACAGCTTCAGGTCTACCAGCACCTGGTCGTTGCGCGACCGCCCGCTGTGTATCTTCTTTCCCATATCGCCCAGTTTCCGCGTGAGCAGCAGCTCCACCTGCGAATGTACGTCTTCCACCCCTTCTTCGATGGCGAACTCCCCGCGCTCGCATGCGGCGTAGATGCTCTTCAGTTCAGCCAGCAGCAGCGGCAGCTCGTCGGCCCCGAGCAGCCCGATACTCTCGAGCATCGTGATGTGTGCCATTGAACCCAGTACGTCGTATTTTGCCAAGTAGAGGTCCATCTCGCGGTCGCGGCCCACGGTGAACCGCTCTATCTCCTTGTTTACCTCAAAGTTTTTCTCCCACAGCTTGTTTGTAGACATAACGGAATGCTTTTGATATAATAAATGGGGCGGGTTATTAGAGGTAATGTACGGCTGCCAGTGCGTCGGCAATCTTTTCGAGTCCTTCCTGCAGCGGCCCGCTTACCATTCCTTTCAGCATGAAAGGGATGTCGGCCTCTACCGTCAGTTTCATCTTGCTCGAAGTATCGTCCACGGGGAGCACTTGTATCCAAAGGTAGAACTGTATGGGCGATTGTACCGTTTCGAACTTCACGCACTTCGGTTCTTCGCGCTCGATGATGCGCAGCTTCAGTTCGCCTACGGGCGACACGTTCAGGCTCACGGTATCGTGGTCGAAGCGGAAGTCTTTCACTTTCTCCTCCGGCACGCGGTCGCGCACCTTCTCAAGGTTCTCCAAATTGCTGATGTTCCCGTAAACCGCCTGCTGCGGGTAAGGTATCTGCTTGATACTGCTTTCAAATCTGCTCATAAATAATCTTGGTTCTTAAATGCATGGCGGCAACCTGCTTACCAGTTTGCCGGATCCTTGCGCCATTCGTTCAGCACCTCCACATCGCTTTCCTTGATATATCCCGTTTCGAGCGCCTGTGCCACCACGTGGTCGTAGTCGGTCAGCGTCACCAGTTTCACGCCAGCCTCCTTGAAAGCCTCTTCGGCTACGGCGAACCCGTAGGTGTAAGATGCCACCATGCCGATGACCTCGCATCCGTACCTCTTGATGGCCTCGGCGGCTTTCAGGCTGCTGCCTCCGGTGGAAATCAGGTCTTCCACTACCACTACTTTCGCCCCCGTCTCCAGTTCGCCCTCAATCAGGTTTTCCAGTCCGTGGTCTTTCGGTTTGCTGCGTACATACACAAACGGCAGGCCGAGCTCGTCGGCCACCAGCGCACCTTGGGGAATGGCTCCGGTAGCCACGCCTGCGATGGCGGTGCACCCGGGGAAGTTCTCTTGGATGGCATGGCATATCTCTATTTTAACGAAATCGCGCAGTTTGGGGTAGGAAAGGGTTTTCCGGTTGTCGCAGTAGAAAGGGGATTTCCACCCCGAAGCCCATGTGAATGGGTTGCTCGGTTGCAGCTTGATAGCCTTGATTTCGAGTAATTTGGATGCAAAGATTTTTTTGATTGAATTCATGATTTTGAATATTCATTAATATACTGGGTTGCAAATTTAGCAATTCTTTGCCGAAAGTAGGTGCACGGTAAGGTTAAAAGAGTTTAACTCTTGGCGAAACCCAATGTCATGATACTGCAGCGTAAGCCTTTTATCCCTGCCATTGCCTTGGCGCATGCTATCAGCGTGGCTCCTGTGGTGGTGATGTCGTCCACGAGTAGCACGTGCCGGCCTGCAAGGTGCCCCCCGTCTGCCGGTTCAAACAGGTCTTTTACGTTTTCCTGCCGCTCCCACCGGTTCAATGTCGTCTGGCTGCCTTTGAACTGTGTCCGCCTGACGGCCGCCGTTTCTAAGGCGATGCCCGTTGCGCCGGCGATGCCCCTTGCTATCCATTCGCTTTGGTTGTAACCGCGCTGGCGCTCTCTCCTGCGCGAGAGCGGGACGGGGACGATGGTGTCGATGCCTTCGAAAAAGCCGCACGGCAGGTATTCCGCAGCCGCCATGCGCCCCATGGCCATGGCTACATCCGGCCGGTTGCCGTATTTCATGGCATGGATGATGCGGCTGGTTCCGGCGTGCGGTTCGTAATAGAAGAGGGCTGCGGCACGTTCCAGCTTGATGCTTCCCCAAAACACTTGTGCCATGGCGTTCCCAACGGTGTCAGACTGGTAGCCGGTGCGCGGCAGGTGCAGGTTGCATGCACTGCAAATAGCGTCGTCGCTCACGGTCAGCCGTCTTCCGCATACGATGCAGGCACGGGGCGAAATCAGGTCGAGCAGCCTTGTAAGAACACTAATCTTCATCGATGTCACCGGCTCCGTCGAGGCATTGGCGTATCAGGTCGATGGTGAATCCGCGGCCCATGGCGAAGCGTATCAGTTTCATGTTCAGTTCATACTCGCTGCCCGCCTTGGTGCTCCTGCGCTTGCTGTCCAGCATCGGGCGCAGGATGTTCAGGTAGTCGTCGTCGGTGATGTTGCCGAGCGCGCGCTGTTGTATGTCGCGGCCGATGCGTTTCAACCACAGTGCTTGTTCGATTTTGCGGCGCCCCCATTTGTTGTAAAGCAGTTTGTCGTAGGCGAAAGCCCGCGCAAACCGCTCGTCGTCGATGTACCGCCCTTCGGTGAGCCGTTGCAGGAGGCGTGCCTGCGCCTCCTCGGGCAGTTCCCAGCGGCGCATCTTCTCGGTCATCTCGTGTGTGCAGTGTTCGGCCGCGGCGCAGAGGGCCGTCAGGCGTGTGTAGGCTTCTTGTTCCGTTATCTGTTTCATTTCCGTAAAGCTTTTATGAACCGTTGCTTGCCGTACATATCCCGGCGCGTTTCCATGGCGGTATAGCCCAGTGCTGAAAGCATCGGCGGCATGTCGGCGGCGTACAGCGGGTTGATTTCGAAGAAAAGTGCTCCGCCCGGCTTCAGTGCCTGTGCGGCGTAGCGGGCAATGGCGCGGTAGAAGCGCAGCGGGTCGTCGTCGGGGACGAAGAGGGCGAGCTGCGGCTCGTAGTCGGTTACGTTACGTTCCATGTGCTGTCTCTCCCGGTTGCAGATGTAGGGTGGGTTGCTCACGATGATGTCCCACAGCCCGTGGTCGGCGGGTGGCTGCAGCGCGTCTTGCTGCACCATGCTTACCTCCGCCCCGATGGCTTCTGCATTGGCGCGGGCTATGCTGAGCGCCTCCGGGGATAAGTCCCATGCGGTAACCGCCGCCCCCGCAATCTCCTGTTGCAGTGTCACGGCGATGCACCCGCTGCCCGTGCCGATGTCGAGCAGCCGTTCGCCGCCGCGCGCGCCGCTGATAATCCATCGGCACAGTTCCCCGGTCTCCGGCCGGGGTATCAGTACGCCGGGTGCCACGGCGAACGTGCGCCCGCAGAAGTCGGCCTTGCCCAGCACGTATTGCACCGGCTCGGCTCTTTCCAGGCGTTGCATCATTTTCTCCAGAATTTCTGTGTCGTTTGCGGATAATTGTGTAACTTTGCCGCAATAAACATCGGTGGGCGACAGGCCGAAACGCACGTCGAGCACCATGCGCACGATGGCTTTCGCCTCGCCCGCGTCGTAGAGGGCAGCCAGCCGGCGCCAGAGTTCTCCGTAGGTCATTGCAACCACAAAAGTACAAAAAAAAAATGAATCAGGCAGGGATTGACGAAAAATATATGCGCCGCTGCATACAGTTGGCAAAGAACGGCAGGCAGAACGCGAAGCCGAACCCGATGGTGGGGGCGGTGATCGTGGCCGGCGGGCGGATTATCGGCGAGGGCTATCATGTGCGCTGCGGCGAGGGGCATGCCGAGGTGAACGCCTTTGCTTCGGTGAAGGCGGGAGACGAACGGCTATTGCCCGAGGCCACGGTATACGTAAGTATGGAACCATGCGCGCATTACGGCAAAACGCCTCCTTGTGCCGACCTGATTGTGGGCAAGGGTGTGCGCCGCTGCGTGTGTGGCTGTGTCGACCCGTTTGCCGGCGTGCAGGGGCGCGGCATTGCGAAGATGCGTGGGGCCGGCATCGAGGTGACGGTGGGCGTGCTCGAGGCCGAGTGCAAGGAGCTTAACAAGCATTTCTTCACCTTCCACAGCGAGCAGCGGCCGTACATTATATTAAAGTGGGCGCAGACGGCCGACGGCTTCATCGACAGCCATTTCAGGGCTGTGTCCATCTCCACGCCTTTTACGTCGATGCTCGTGCATAAGCTGCGCGCCGAGAGCGATGCCATCTTGATAGGGCGCGTTACCGACGAGCGCGAGCACCCGCGGCTGGACGTGCGCAACTGGTGGGGCGCCCACCCGCAACGGCTCGTGGTAGACCATGCCCATCCGCTGAACCTCCGCAGCCTGCATGCCCACAACGTGCAGTCGCTCCTTGTGGAGGGCGGCGCTGCTACGCATGCGTGGTTTATCGAGCACGACTTGTGGGACGAGATACGGGTGGAGACGGCTGCATTCACCGTTTCCGGCGGTACGCGGGCTGCCTGCCTGCCGGCCGGTGTGGTGGTAGCCGGTGTACAGCGGTATGATGACAATACGATTATAACTTACCGGAGAAAATGACAGACAGACCTATTGAGCGCTTGAGCGACAACGACGAGTACAAGCGCAGCATGCTCATCCGCAAGATTGAGCATGCCATTGAGCGGATGAAGCTTTCCGAACTGGATGCTTTGGCGTACGACATGTTTACCAAAGGCTACCTGGAAGATTACTGATTACTTCCGACCGAAGTCGGCCGGCACTTCCCCCCATTTCTTTGTTTCCCATTTCAGTACCGGGTTCTTGTAGGTATGCGTCTGCAGCCAATGTTCGGCGCGCGCAATGATCCCGAAGAGCGGCTCCGTCTCGGGCGTGCGCTCCAATTTCGTTTTACATTTCCGCTTGTTCACCCACAAGATGGCATTGTAGCTGTCCGAGTAGATGGCCTTGTGGTGCAAGCCTTGCTGCTGCATCAGGGCGAGGGCATGGACAATGGCGAGGAACTCCCCGATATTGTTCGTGCCCTTCATCGGCCCGAAGTGGAATATTACCTGCCCCGTGGCCAAGTCGATGCCCCGGTATTCCATCGGCCCGGGGTTGCCGCTGCACGCGGCGTCGACGGCCCATGCGTCGGCGCGCACCTCGAGGTGCAGCGGCAGCACCGTGTCGTTCCGCCAGTCGGGCGGGTTCACCGTCTTATTACTATTCATCCCTCGTCACCACAGCGGCAGCAGCCGGTTTCCGTAATCCATCGTTTCCATGCCGTGGGGCTTACATCCTTTCAGGTACCTCGATGCCCAGCAGCGCCATGCCGTTCTTGATAATCTTGGCCACGTTCTTGGCCAGGACCAGGCGCACGAGCTTCTTCTGCCCGTCTTCCTCGTTCATGATGCTGTAGTCGTGGTAGAACTGGTTGAACACCTTGGTCAGCTCGTAGCAGTAATTGGCTATGCCGCTCGGACTGTAGTCCTTGCCGGCCTGCTCCACTGCCGCCCCAAACTCGTTCATCTTCTGTATCAGTTCGATTTCCTTCTTGTTAAGCGGTGAGCCGGTAGGCAGTTCGCCGGCAGCGATGCCCTGTTCGGCCGCTTTGCGCAGGATGCTGCGGATACGGGCATGCGTATACTGGATGAATGGCCCGGTATTGCCGTTGAAGTCGATGCTTTCTTCCGGGTTGAACAGCATGTTCTTGCGCGCATCCACCTTAAGGATGAAGTATTTCAGTGCGCCTAAGCCCACGATGCGGGCAATCTCCTGCTTCTCCTCCTCCGTCATGTCGTCGAACTTGCCCAGCTCGTCGCTCGTGCGGCGCGCCTCCTCTATCATGGCAGCTATCAGCTCGTCGGCGTCCACCACGGTCCCCTCGCGGCTCTTCATCTTTCCGTTGGGCAGCTCCACCATGCCGTAAGAGAAGTGCACCAGCTCCTTGCCCCACTTGAACCCGAGCCGGTCGAGCAGGATGGAGAGCACCTGGAAGTGATAGTTCTGTTCGTTGCCCACCACGTAGATCATCTTGTCGATAGGGAAATCCTTGAAACGCATTTCGGCCGTGCCGATGTCCTGCGTCATATATACCGACGTGCCGTCGGAGCGCAGCAGCAGTTTCTGGTCGAGCCCCTCGCCCGTGAGGTCGGCCCAGACGCTGTTATCCGCATGGCGCTCGAAGAGCCCTTTCCCGAGCCCCTCTTCCACCTTGGCCTTTCCCTTCAGGTAAGTTTGCGATTCGTAGTATATCTTGTCGAAGCCCACGCCCAATGCCTTGTAGGTTTCGTCGAATCCGGCATATACCCAGTTGTTCATCATCTCCCACAGGGCGCGCACCTCCGGGTCGCCTTGTTCCCACTTCACGAGCATGGCACGCGCCTCCTTAATCAGCGGGGCCTCGTCCTTGGCTTTCTTTTCGGCCTCTTCGTCGCTTATGCCTCCGGCTATGTATCCGGCTTTCAGCTCTTTTACCTCCTCGCGGTAGTGCTTGTCGAAGGCCACGTAGTAGTCGCCTATCAGGTGGTCGCCCTTCTTTCCGCTCGTTTCGGGCGTTTCGCCGTTGCCCCATTTCTGCCATGCCAGCATCGACTTGCATATATGTATGCCGCGGTCGTTCACGATGTTCGTCTTCACCACCTTGTTGCCGTTGGCCTGCATGATTTGTGCGAGCGACCACCCGAGCAGGTTGTTGCGCACATGGCCAAGGTGGAGCGGCTTGTTGGTGTTGGGCGACGAGTATTCTATCATCACCAGCTGGCTATCGTCGGTAACGGGCTTCTCGCCGAATTTCCCGTCGGCCTCGATGGCGTTGAGCAGGGCTATCCATGCAGCGGGCGCTACGACCAGGTTCAGGAAGCCTTTCACTACGTTATACGAGGCTACCGCCTCGCAATGGGCTGCTAAGTATTCGCCTATTTCCCGTGCCGTCTCTTCAGGGTTCTTCTTCGAAATCTTCAAAAACGGGAAGACTACGAGCGTCAGGTTTCCTTCAAATTCACTCCTTGTCTTTTGCAACTGCACCATTTTTCCGGGCACGTCTTGTCCGTACAGCGCTTTTACGGCTGCCTGTGCTGCACTGCTAATCTGCTGTTCTATATTCATGTCGGTATACCTTATATATTTGCTTTATCGGGTGCAAAGGTACGATTTTTAATCCACATACAGTAAGGGGCGATTTAAATTTTGCAGTTTTCTGCCCAAACGTGGTGTCCGGCGGTTATCGCAACATTATCTTCAGCGTCTCGTTCACGCCATTTCCGCTTACGTTCATCAATAGGGGCTGCGATGCCTGCGGCAGATAGATAGCCGTAGTGCTCCCGTTGAAGGCATGCCTGCCCATCGGATGTCCGTCCATGGCGTACAAGGTAGCCTGATAGCGCTCGGCTGCCTGTGCTCCGCTCACGGTGAGTAGCACCAGGCCGCTTTGCGTTTGTACGAGCGATACCCTCGTGCCATTGCTCCGGGCGCTTTTCACGCAACCGATGGCGGTGGCTGCTCCGCCTTGGTATTCGTAAGCCCCTAAGTCGGGGGCACTGCCTTGGTAATCGATACCGCCGACGGCGATTCCACGATAGTCTTGTGCCTCTACATTTGTGCCGCGGTCAATCAGTGCCGAACCTTCCTTCAGGTGTGCGAAGGTGGTTTCGGGCAGACTGCCATCGGCGTTGCGCGGTGCCATCAGACTTGCATGATTGGTTACGTCGATAAATTCGGTAGGCGCTGCGTAGCGGAATTCGTTTGTCTTGAGCACCATTCCTGCCAGGGTCGAGTCGATTTGGAACCGTCCGTAGTCTCCGTATTTCCCGTCTTCGCCTATTTTTGGCAGTCCGGTGTTCTTGTCGATTTTGTCTGTCGCGGCATTGTCGTTAATGGCAATGCAGTTAGTGAGCGCCACGGTATGCCCTGCGGCAATGTTTTCGTAGATGCGGTACGAGTAGGCCTTGCTGCCGATGCTGGTAAGAGTCATGCCTGTACAGTTGTTCATGATGATGTCGCCTGCGTTGTGGTTTTGGTCGAACCCTTTCGCCTTGTTGCACACGGCGAGGCAGCGGTTCATGTATACGTTCATTGCCCCTTGATCAGAACCGCATTTGAATCCGTTGCCGTTGCCATTTCCGGCGATGGTGTTTTCGTCGAGGAATCCGTTTTTGTAGCTGATGCAGTTTTCCATGATGATAGTCATGTTGTCGCCGAATCCGCCGTCTTTCTTGAAGAATACATCCCATCCGTCGTCCGAGTTAAGATAAGCCCGGCATCCGTAGAAGTAGTTGCCGTCGCCCACGGATATCTTTGGTGCGAACCCATCGGCGTCGCCCTGCCCCTCGTCGCAATTCAGATAAGCGTCGCAGTTGATTACCTTGTTGTATGCCGCGAGGTTTTTCATTTGCAATCCTGTATCGCCGTTGCGATAGAAGTTGCATTGCTCAATGATGTTGTGGTGTGCCTGTTCCGTGGCGTTCATCACGTCGGTCGATGTGCCCCCGGCCGGTTTGTTGCGCTCGATGAGCATACCGTTGTCGCTGGCGTTGGTGATGTCGATGCCGAAGAAGTGCCAGTACGAGCCGCAGAGCCGTATGCCCTGGTAGGGGTTGTCGCTGTGGGCGTGGTAGGGCATGCCACTGAAGTCGAGCACGGCGCGCCCCTGATAAGCGTATAGGGCGATGGGCTTTTCCGCTGACCCGATAGCATTGATGTTGATGCGTGCATTATAGACGTAAGTGCCCGCCTTCATGTAGATGGTATCTCCGGGCTCCACGATGTCGGCTGCCTTTTGCAGCGAGTAGAAGGGTGCGTTTTCCGAACCGTCGGCTGTGGCGTCGTTGCCATCGGGGGCACACCAGATGATGTTGCCCGTAAACGATGGTGTGTCTACGTCGCCTGTGGTATACATTCGCTCCTCGCCGTAGCTGGTGCCTTTGTCGGTGATGCAGTATGCCCGGTAATAGTAAGTGGTGTGGCTCTCCAGTTGCAGTCTTACGGTAAAGTTGGCTTGTGTGTTGTCTGCCGTTATCTTTGTTGCCGCACCGCTGCCTATGGCCAGTGGGCTGCTTGTGCCGTAGATGAGTCCCTGTTCGAGTATGGGCAGTCCCCCGTTGTCATCGACAGCCCCTCCTGTTACGAAATAACCATGCCGGTCGATTACGATTTCCTTTGTGGTGATGATGGCCGGCGTAGCCTCGCCCGTGCTGAACGATTTTGTTTCGCCGTAGCTCACCCCGGCTTTTGTAAGCGCGAATGCGCGGTAGTAGACAGTGCTGTTGGCTGTCAGGTCTTCGAGCACGAAAGCGAAGCTCGTCTTGGCCGTGGCCACCTGTTGATTCTCTGTGTAGAGTGGTGCTTCGCTGTAGTTCCAGCAGATGCCGTAGCATATCATCTCCTGGTCGCCGGCGTCGGTCAGCTGTCCGCTCACTTTAGCTGTGCTCTTGGTGATGTCTGTAGCCTCGCCCGTAACTACCGTGGCCGGTGTGCCCGTGGCTTCGGGGTATACCGCAAGGTTATCTATGTCGCAATCGTTCTGGGTGTTGTAGTTGGCCAGTTTGATGCGGTTTATTGCGATGTCGTTCACGTCAACGGTATTGCTGCTTTGCGTATTTTTGTTGTATGTCTTCAGCAGTGTCCATGTGGCGCCGCCGTCCTTCGAACCGTACACGTTGACATATTTCTTCGTACGTCCTTCGTTGAAGGTAACCTTCTTCACGCCTTTCTCCAGTACCGGCGTTACTACATACGAGTCGCCCGGTCCGTTCAGTCCGTTTTTCACCATGCGCAGGTCGCCTGCCGAACCGTCTTTTATGTATTTTGTTCCCATCGCCACGAATGTGTTGTAGAATATCCAGTCGCCCTGTCCGGCTACGTTAACCGTTGTTTCCGTCTTGGCTTGTTCTTGGTTGATGAGTTCCGTGTCGAATGTCTGCACGAAATAAGGTTCTTGTGCATAGGCGTTCATGGCAATAGCGCATGCAGCCAATACTGTGGAAAGTTTTGTTCTCATGTCTTTGTTTTAGTTTGTTAGAATTGTTAGTTTCCGTTTTTAAGGTAGAATGTTATTCAGGGGCAAATATACGATAAATTATTTAAACATCCAAAATATCTGTAGTGCTTTTTAAAACCTTTTGGGTGATTAGGTGAAAAACTATACGGTGGGCAGTTCCGTTTATTGACCGCATGGTGGTGATACCCAATCCTATGGCGAGAACCCCGACATGCGACATAAAAGTAAAGGCGAGATAGAGCGGGCACTCCAGGATCAAGGCTGCCGGCTACAATGTAGGTCACTGCTACGGTATGACGCAAATGTTATGACTCACACAATCGCACTGTCACAGAGTGGATTGTGTGAGTCATTTTATTTTAAAAAAGGCAGAAGGTCGGAACGGGTCAGAACGGGAACCTGTAGGTCTTAATGACTTGTGTATTGCCAGAGGCGTCAGGGTCGCTACTTGCAAAGGTAACCTTTAAAATAATAGTTCCTACCTGACTGTTGTCCCTTACTTTCTCTGCCACTTCATCGCATACACGGATAGCCTTGCTGTCGTCGCGCTTGTATGCGACATTACTGCCGAAAGCCGATGAGAGGGCTTGGTCCATGTGGCCGCATACTATGCTACCAAAAGCATTATCGCCAACTGTCTCAGCATTGTACCTTACGAAGACCTCTTCATCATCGTCGCTGCTGCAGGCTGTCAGAGTTACGCAAGTCATTGTCATGCAGATTAAGGCAACTGCGGCCATTAGATACTTTTTCATTAGCATTGGTTTTTTAATTATTATTCTTTTAAAAATCTTTTCCCTATTCCTTTTTACGTATTGGCATTTGTTTTTTATATTGCTTTTTGATTGACAGGATTATTTCTTATATCCTGCATAAAGTTGTAACTGTTTTCTCCAAAGTTCACTTTATTCTAAAAGTAAGTTTTCTACATGCAAAGATAAACATTTTGTATTTTCTGCCAAACTTTCAACCTCTTTTTTTTAAAACATAAGCAAATTCTTGGCTGAATAAAAAACAATCTCTATATTTGCAGTAGAAAATTACTGACCTTTCAGATAATAAGCATGCTATTTATTACAAATATCAGTTTTTATCAACAATGAACGAGAAGTAAAGTCTTCGACCAACAACTTGTCTAAATATGAAAAGAATACTATTATTGATTGTACTATATGCAGCGTTCATGCATATAAATGCACAGAATCAACCCATTTACAATGTGCCATGCCCAGAGGTGGCCAATTTGGGGATGTACGGCCAAGTGCCAGTTAGTTATTATACGGGGGTACCTGACATCTCCGTTCCATTGCATGAAATAAAGGTGGGCAACTTTTCAATGCCCATCACCGCTAACTATCATATAGGCTCAGTGAAACCCAACCAAACTCCAGGCCCTTTAGGCCTTGGGTGGAGTCTTAAAATAGGCGGATATATTATTCGGACTGTCCGCGGCATTTATGATGAGAAAATGGATGTAAAAAAGAAGGAATGTGGGTTTTATGGGAATTATTCAAAAATGAAGAACATAACTACAACATTGTTTGACCAGTATAATGCAAACTCTGGTTTTGGAACAGATAATCTTTTTGAATTATCTGCAGACGAATTCTCTTTCAGTTTTTGTGGTTATGAAGGTAATTTCTATATGAATGAAAATGGTGGGTGGACGGTCGTTTCAGAACAGGATATTAAAGTAGAGTTTGACCCCTCCACGGGCTTTGCCACTATGGACCAGCTGAAGAAAGCGAAACGCTTGACCCCGGGACATTGGGGAGCGGAAAATTTCAACCAACGCTATTTTCTCAAATTCACTTTAATCACTCCCGACGGTACACGCTATGAGTTCGGAGGAATCAATGCTACCGAATTCTGCATATCCTACTATTACCGTAATACCAGCGATTTGATAGCTACCAGTTGGCGACTATCTAAGATTATTACACCGGAAAAACATGTAATAACCCTTGACTATGATGCCACGTCACGCACTTGCGATATAGAGTACAAGCCTTTGAAACGCATAAGACGAAACATAGTTCCTATAGAAGATCCAATTCATAAGGTCGGACGATCCGGTCTTACAGGATTTTTGTTTTTCCCTGTTAACATCAAGTCTATAACTACCCCCAACGAGATAATAGACTTCACATATAACAGAGACTGGAGATATGGGCGCAGATATGTATATAACGATGCAGGGATTCAAAATGGTTACAATGCACTATACTGGATAGATGAACTATTTTGGAATCCCCATTATAGTCGGGGCAATGTATACTTCTTTAATGAGCAATTGAAATCCCCCGCCAGTCATTTCTTGCTCTTCACAAATGCAAAAAGAAAAAAAAATAAGACTGAAACAACAAAGGCTATTGCCGACTCCATGGTATATTACATATTACATCGCATGGCCATAAGAAGCAAGAATGGCAATAGCGCTAAGAGCATATATTTTGATTACGTGCATAATAACAGGCAGAAACTGTCATTAATCTCAATGATGGATGATATACCAGAATTACGTAAAGATGTAATTTGGCATCCTGATGGTTTTTTCTTTATTACAAACTATTTGCTTCCTTCGGGTGATGGAGGGCTGAAAGTTGCTCCACAAAAATGGAATATCGTTTCAAATACAATCAGGAAAAAAAATTCTGTTGGGAGTTTATCCGTTCAAAAACAGATACATGGGGATTCTGGAACGGACAGGATATAAAATTCAGCGACGGCCTTGAGTTCCATGTCATTGGGCCCAACCTTGAAGCTGCAAAGGCAGAGATACTAACAGAAATGATATATCCCACCGGAGGCCGGAGCCTTTTTGAATACGAGTTGAACAGCTATTCAAAGTTGGTCGATTCCCTGCATACAAGTATAGTCAACCATAGCGGGCACGCAGGAGGCTTAAGAATAAAGTCTATTACAAACAGAGATCGGGAAAATCGTTTCACGTCAAAGAAAAGATACTATTATACAGCTAACCGCAAGGATACAACTATTTTAAATAGCAGTGGTATATGTAAAGGATTGCCGATATTCTATACCAAGATACAAAGCGAATCACATATAATCGAACAGTGTACAACAGGAGGCCTGTATTCACCTGTTACGAACACGAATTCTCCTGATGTGGGATACACTTATGTTATTGAAGAATCGCAAGATAGTATCGGAAAATCGTTAGGTAACATCAGATACAGATTTTCCAACTATGATGCAGACATTAACGGCAACACCCATTTAGATTTGACTTGCTATTATACACAGAATCCGATGAATGAGAATATCCCCGGGCTCTCTCCCTATACAAGCATTTCCTTTGAAAGGGGAAAATTATTGTCGAAAGAGTACCGAGACCATAACGATAATGTGTATAAAAAAGAAGTGTATAACTACAAACGGACACCCCACCTCCCTTTGCTTACAGCATATCAATATATGATATTTTTTGGACTCGACGGATCAGATTCCCAATATAAGTATGCTACTTTAGGCTGGCTGCCCCATACCCATACAGCCAGTTATCTTCCAGTATCTGTCACAGAGACCATCCGCTCTACTACCGGGCAAACGGTGGCATATACGACACGTACCTATGAATACAACAGCCACAAGATGCTCAAACGTGAAACATGCTCAATGAGTGATGGGACACAGGAAGTGACTACCTATAAATATCCTTTCGACTACACTAAGTACAATTGGATGACTAATGCCAATATTATGGAGCCTGTGATAGAGAAAGAACTGACAGCCGGAGGACTTACCCGTACAGAGACCTCCAACTATGCAAGCACCAACAACGGAATACCTTATGTTCAAAAGCGAACCGTAAAACAAGGCAGTTCGATAAAGACGGATTTTGAGGTGTCACAGGTAGACGACTACGGTAATCCAACGGAGATGACCGTTAACGGTATCAGCAACATATTATACTGGGGGCCATCAAGGACAGCGACTGCTGACAAGGGTAGAAAATGCAACCTTTACGCAACTGAAATATCTCTTGGATTTTGGAACGCAAGCAACAACTATCGACTATAATAAACTGATAAACGGACGCAGCCTATTGCCATCGGCTCTTTTCTATATCTATCATTATGACTCAAATCTGCGCCTTCAATCAGAGACTACGCCCAATGGCATGACCACTTTTTACAAGTATGATAATTTCGGACGCCTTAACGAGATTTATTATATTGACGGAATTTCAAATAAAAAGATACTGCTGAAAAGTTTTGGGTATCAGTATTATAATCAATAATTAACCAAGGTATACACTATGCTGAAAATAAAAACTGCTATCATAATGCTTCTCCTGCCGCTCTGCTTCGCGGCATCTGCAAGTATGTATCACAGTATTGATGAAACCGTGCCTTTCGTTCCGGAAGAACCCCTAATACCAATCCCTTCTTTCTTGGCCAATCCGGGCACGGATTTTACGACAAACTTTGTATATTACGACAAGAATATAACTTCTAATGCCAATCAGTGCATTATTACTGTACGCAATCCTGTTAACATAGCTTTCTATTTCCACGGTTATTCTTTTCACAGGTCGTATGGGCCAGTCCCCTCTGGTAGGGCTCCTATAGACATTGAATTGGTGCAGCAGCATGGCTATGACGGCGAAAACATGCTGGACTATCCTTTCAGGATAAATGTCAATAGGGCAACAAATGTGCTTTCCCCGGCACGTGATACGCTTTTATACCTACTCCCCGGTACATATATGCTGACTTTTAAAGGTATAATTAGCAATACTGAGGACAGCGGACTTATCCCCGGGCTAAAAGGCAATGGAGCAACGCCCAATTCTCCAAACAGTATGGCAACCTCTCCTCACCACTTGATGACGGTGACGATGACTGCCTATGCCGTAGCGCAAGATCCCTCTGACGGTGAATTTCCGGACATTCCTACCCCTGACTATGACTTGGCGTACACATGGAAAACCACTACGGGAAAGAATAGCATTTATACGTTTGTCAGCACATCAGGTGATTATACAGCGGGTATATCCGTCGTAGACTATTTTGACGGTTTCGGGCGGAGCGAAGAAACCGTCTGCGTGGCTGTATCTCCCGACAGGTATGACCTCGTGACTTATAAGGAATACGACAGCTATGGACGTGTGTCGCGCCAATGGCTTCCAGCCAAGTCACAGTCGGGAATCGGTGCTTATATGTCTATGTCGGAATGCCTTTCCGCATCGCCGGCAACCAATGGCGACAACGAACCGTTCGGCTACCCCGTCTACGAACCGTCACCACTGAACCGGGTAGTAGAGCAATACGGGGCCGGACAGCAATGGCATCAGAAACAGAAGCGTATCCGTACCAAATATCTGTTTAACGGTACGGGGGAACTTGCCTGTCGCCTTTACAAGATTCAAGGTGAAGAAACGGGAAACATGACCATTGCCTCATCCGGCAACTATGCTAATGGAAAACTACAAGTGGTGAAGACCTACGACGAGGACGACCACATTGTGCTTGAGTTCAAGGATATGCAGGGCAGGACCGTGCTGACCCGTGCAGTCATAGAAAACAACGATTACGCTGATACTTATTATATATATGACGGACTCGGCAGGCTGCGTGCGGTGCTACCTCCAGAGTTGTCGGCTCAAGCAACTTCGGGAACAGTCAGCCCCAGTCTGATAGAGCGCTATGCCTACCTTTATCGGTATGACGGTCGCGACCGCCTGATACAGAGCAAACTGCCGGGGGCGGGCAGGTGCAGCTACATCTATGATAATAACGATCGGTTGGTTTTCAGTGCCGATGGTGAGCAGCAAAGCAGAAATGAGCGTACATTCTATGTCTATGATGCTTTGGGGCGCGAGTGCATCCGCGGTACGGCCAATGCTGATTTGTCCGGAGAAGTACTGCTGTTGCCCGACGTAGCTTTGGGTTCACTGACGTGCAAATACACGGGTGCTCCCGGCCGGTGGATGGGATACGAGGTGAAAGGCACTAATTTGCAGAATGTACATATTACCAATGTGAACTATTATGACACCTACAGTTTTGCTGAAAAGTTGGGACTGCCGGCAAAAGCTCCGCTGTATGGTAACAAGGCTCCGCATACTCGAGGCTTGCTGACAGGTACGGCAACGGCAAGATTGAAACCCGCAAGTAGTGGGTCTTCTATTATACTGTACGATTATTGCATGATACGCTACGATGAGCGTAACAGGATTACCCACACGGAAACTACCAATTACCTTGGCGGCTATGATGTGGAAGATATCAAGTTGAACCATATCGGTTTGCCTGTAGAGCGGAGACTGGAACATCGCGCAGTCCAGAAGCCGACTCAAACCGAGGTTTATAAATACAGCTACGACCATATGAGCCGCCTTTTGAAAGTGACGCATCGGCTGAATTCCGGTTCCGTAGTAACGCTGACAGATAACCAGTATGACGGTCTTGGCCGTCTGAAAACGGATATGCGCAACGGGAATAGCCTGCTGAAGACAGATTATACCTATAATATACGTGGCTGGATAAAGAGCATCACATCGGGTACGCTGTTCAGCGAGAAACTCTACTATAACGAAGACTACGAGGGCAATATGCTCAGCTATACGGGCAACATATCTGCCATGGAGTGGAAGGCTGATGCGAAAAGCCGTGCTTACTTCTACATCTACGACGGGCTTTCGCGCCTGTCGCAGGCATTCTACCATGAAAATGGTTTTTACGAAGGCAGTTACGATACCGAGTACACCTATGACAGGATGGGGAATATCCTTACCTTGATACGCTGTGGATTGCGGGACAACAACCAGTATGGCATGATAGATAACCTTACTTACTCTTACAACGGCAATCAGGTAAGCAAGGTTAGCGATGGCATCACAGGCCCGTTCTATGCTGATGCTTTCCATTTCAGGGATGGTGCAGATGCTGCAACGGAATATACCTATGACGCGAACGGCAACATGACGATGGATTTGAACAAGGGGATTTCGTCGATTCAATACAATCTGCTGAACTTGCCGTCAAGAATCACTTATCAGAACGGCAACACGGCAAGCTATACCTATAGCGCCTCAGGGGAGAAGCTCTCCACAGCCTATAGTGGAAGCGGGAACCGTCGCGACGACTATTGCGGTAACTATATCTATGAGAACGGGACGCTGAAGCAGATCCGTGTAGACGGCGGCTATATCACGTTAGGCGGCTCTACGCCACAGTACCATTTCTATCTGAAGGATCATCTTGGCAACAACCGTGTAGTGACCAGCGCTAACGGCGTCAAAGAGCAAGTGAACCATTACTACCCCTTCGGCGGGCTCTTCGGTGAAAGCACGAACGGCGATGCCCAACGCTTCAAGTACAACGACAAGGAGTTCGACCGCATGAACGGGCTCGACTGGATGGATTATGGGGCACGGCACATGGATGGAATAAGATTTACGACCATGGATCCATTGGCAGAGAAAAGTCTTAACACCACTCCCTATCATTATTGTCATAGTAACCCTATGAATAGAATTGATCCTGATGGAAAGGATGATTACTATACAAATAAAGGACATTTTTTATTCCGAGATAAGAAAGAGACAGATAGGATAATCATAAGAAATACTTTTGCTAAAGAAATGAGTAAAATAACCCTTGCACCGTGGCAAGTAGTTGATGTTCCAATAGAAAATATGGTACTCTCCGCTGAAGCATATTCCAATATCTTTACAAATATATTATCACAGATGAAAGATGTTGATGTTAGGGAACTTCATAACAAAAAAGTTTCTGTAACAGTTTGGGAGTTTAGTAATGACAATTTAGGAGTATACACTAGTGACCAACATAATGATGCCGGCTTATCTTTTGAAACATTAGCAGGAACAGGGAATCTTAAAAATGGCAACCGTGTGATTACTGCATACATGCATCCCAAGGGCACTGAAGAAAAGTTAATAATGAACACTGTGGCAAACATACAAAACCTTTTAGGTGTACATGAGTTTATTGGACACTATAAAAAAGGTTGGAGTGACCATAAAAAAGTGGTTCCATTTCAGCGTAGCCATAGTACATGGAAAAAAACCACGAATGATTTTAAAAAATATAATTATAACGTGTATGGCAAAAATCTGTAATAGTTTTATAATTTCTGCTTTTACTCTATGTTTCTTAACTAACTGTGGAGACAGAGATACAAGTATAGGCAAGGATGTTGAGTGCTGTTTGTATTGGGTAAGTGATACATACCCGATAGAAACAAAATATGCAAAAGAACATGAAATGAGATTTATAAGTATGCATTTTATAATTATCAATAATGCATCCGAATCATATTTCCTTCCTATAAATAATTGTGGAAGTATTTCAATAGATTCTATGTTTTGTTCAAAAATAAGTGCTTCTATCGGTGAAAAACCGTTATATACGTGGTTTTCCATTGATAACAGATGGGATGGAATTTTAAAGCCAGCTGATTCCATTCGTGCAAGTTTAAAAATCCCGGAAAGGCTGTTAGATAGTGTGAGGGTGGATAGGAGAATCAGACTTACAGAGCTACTGGATATGCTCGATATTAGATATGACAGATGCCTCTCTGATACAGTATACTCTACTTTTCCCATTTCACAATTGCGTTTTACAAAAAATGATTCTATTGTAGTTCGTTATAGGGATACTATATACATAATGCATTCGGAACGTAATTTTCCACGCATGTCAAAACATTATGAAAAATAAATATGATGACTATTGCAGGAGCTGTATGCAGGAGAAGGAAGCAGGGATAGAATATTGGAGTATGAGAAAAAACGGGCGGATGAATTTAAAAAACGAAAAGAGTTAGATCCCTATAAACATCAAAGACCATAAATATATATTGAGTTATGAATTACAGATACATTTTTTTATCATCCCGATATTCGGGATTTTCTGACGAGTTTGAGGATAAGTTTAGGTATAATACCTATTTTATATCAAATTACCTCTCACAGCAGGTCAGGAAACTTCATCTTCCAGCTGACGGAGAGTACAATATGTTTTATTGTAATGTTACAAAAGATGAAAGTTCAATAAGAGAAGGGGTTGAAGCTTCATTAGATGTAAACCTCCATGTGGACGAGAGTGAAATAAGCCAATACTTACAGCTCTCCAGAGAGGTTGATCGCTATGAGTTTTATCTTTCTTTATTAGAAAGAGGTTATCGCTATGCCTCCACCGTCCGGGATATCCCCGTCGACGAGTTCCTTAAACTTCATCAGCAGTTAAGGGACAACGGCTACAAAAACGAAAGACTGTTCAAGAAAAAACAGCTTAGAGACTATGGCATAAAGATAGAACTGCACCATGTTCTGACAACCTATAGCTACAATTTAATCTTGTCAATATACGACCTCCATAAGCATCTCTTAGCCTCTGGCAGTATATACGAAACATACCCTCATTATATATACTTCAACAAGACCGCAAGGCATTTGGTATTTGAGGACGGGAAAATGATTATAACCGATTTCTTAGACCATCCGCAATTCGTTTGCAACTTAGAGGATATGGCAAAAGGCATTATAAAGTCAGTATGTGTCGATGAGGATACCCAAAAGTACATCCCTAACGAGGAGAATATGGCGGATTTTGAGATACTAAAATGGTGAAGCCATGCAAATGAAACAACTAATAATGGCGCAGGCGTGAAAGTCCGTG
>DBRC01000057.1 GCA_002305505.1 Prevotella sp. UBA1378
TCTGCCTTACAAGCAGAGGGTCGGGGGTTCGAATCCCTCAGCGCCCACCAAAGCCTTGCAGACACTGGATGTTTGCAAGGCTTTTTTGTTAAATATCGGTAAAACACCGGCTTGCCTTAAAAAAACTCTCCGCGCAGTATCCCCCTCTTCCGACTTTTTTTCGTATCTTTGTGCCCTAAAATGTAAAAGACCAGTATGGAATTAGATGTATTGACAGCCATCTCGCCGATAGACGGCCGCTATAGAGGGAAAACAGAACAGTTGGCAGGGTACTTCTCCGAGTATGCACTTATCCGTTACCGCATACGCGTCGAAATCGAATACTTTATTGCACTTTGCGAGTTGCCCCTACCCCAGTTGAAGGGCTTCGACGCTACCCTTTATGAGCGCCTGCGCAACATCTACCGCCACTTCGACGAGAGCGCTGCGCAGCGTGTGAAGGAAATCGAGCGGACAACCAACCACGATGTAAAGGCAGTGGAATACTATATAAAGGAAGAGCTCGACAAGATTGGCGACTTCGGGCAGTTCAAGGAGTTTATCCATTTCGGGCTGACCTCGCAGGACATCAACAACACCAGCGTGCCGCTTTCGCTCAAGGAAGCACTCGAGGAGGTATACTATCCCTGCCTGCAAGAGCTGATTGCACAGCTGGAAGCCTACGCCGAAGAGTGGAAAGACGTGCCCATGCTGGCCAAGACCCACGGGCAGCCCGCCTCGCCCACACGCCTCGGGAAGGAAATCATGGTGTTCGTATACCGGCTGCAACAGCAGCTCGACTCGCTGAAGTCGGTGCCCATGACAGCTAAGTTCGGCGGAGCCACGGGCAACTATAACGCCCACCGCGTGGCTTATCCCGGTTACGACTGGCGCGCTTTCGGCGACCGTTTCGTAAGCGAGCGGCTAGGCTTGCAGCGCGAACAGTACACGACGCAGATATCCAACTACGACTGGCTGGGCGCCGCCTTCGACGCCATGCGCCGCATAAACACCATCCTCATCGACCTCGACCGCGATTTCTGGATGTACATCTCAATGGAATATTTCAAGCAGAAAATAAAGGCCGGCGAAGTGGGGTCGAGCGCCATGCCGCATAAGGTGAACCCCATCGACTTCGAGAACAGCGAGGGCAATCTCGGCATCGCCAATGCCGTGCTGCAATTCCTGGCACGGAAATTGCCTCTAAGCAGATTGCAGCGCGACCTGACCGACTCGACGGTGCTGCGCAACGTGGGCGTGCCCATGGGGCATGCGCTGATTGCTTTCCAAAGCACGCTGAAGGGGCTGCGCAAGCTGATCCTGAACGAGGGGAAGCTCGCGGAAGACCTCGGCGACACATGGGCCGTAGTGGCCGAGGCCATTCAGACCATCTTGCGCCGCGAAGCCTATCCGCATCCTTACGAGGCGCTGAAGGCGCTGACGCGCACCAACCAGGCCATGACCGAAGAAACCATACACGGGTTCATACAAAGCCTCGACGTAAGCGCCGGCGTAAAGGCCGAACTGATGGCTATCACGCCCCATAACTATACAGGGATTTAATTTTAATATTACTAATTATATATAAACAAAGCATTATTTCACAACACTGTGGGCCGTGAGGCTCCTAACAAAAAAATAGAATTATGGATTTAGAAAACGAAAAGAGACCAGAAGAAATGTCTGCAGAGCAGAATGCTGGAGACCGTGAAGGTTACCAAACAACAAATCAGTCGGGCGGATATCAGACCTACCGCCCGGGGCGTTCACCGCGTCCGCGTATTCACACGGCCCGTCCTTACAACAACCAGGACCAACGTGGCAGTTACAGCAAGAGCAATAATGAGGAGGGCGGGTTCCGCCCTGAGGGCTTCGGTGCCGGCCTGCAAGGCGGCAACGCTCCTCAGCGGCCGCAGTTCCGCCCGCGTTATAATAATAATGAAGGTGGCTACCAGCAGCGCAACAACTACCGCCCGCGCTACAACAACGGCGGCGAAGGCGGCGAGGAAGGCGGATACCAGCAGCGCAGCAACTACCGCCCGCGCTATAACAACGGCGGCGAAGGCAGCGAGGAAGGCGGATACCAGCAGCGCAACAACTACCGCCCGCGCTACAACAATGGCGGCGAAGGTGCCGAAGGCGGATACCAGCAACGCAGCGGATACCAGCAGCAGGGCGGATATCAGCAACGCGGCGGATACCAGCAGCGTGGGGGCTACGGCCAGCAGGGCGGCGGTTACAACAACCGCGGCGGATACCAGCAGCGTGGCGGATACGGCCAGCAGCGTGGCGGCTATAACAACCGCGGCGGATACCAGCAGCGTGGAGGCTACGGCCAGCAGCGCGGGGGCTATCGCCAGCATACGGCCGATTACGACCCGAACGCAAAGTACAGCCTGAAGAAGCGCATCGAGTACAAGGAAGAGCATTATGATCCCAACGAGCCCATCCGCCTGAACAAGTTCCTTGCCAATGCCGGCGTATGCAGCCGCCGCGAGGCCGACGAGTTCATACAGGCAGGCGTGGTGACGGTGAACGGCACGGTGGTGACCGAACTTGGCACGAAGGTGCTGCGTACGGACGAAGTGAAGTTCCACGAAGACACGGTAAGCCTGGAGAAGAAGGTGTACGTGTTGCTGAACAAGCCGAAGGACTATGTTACGACGAGCGACGACCCGCAACAGCGCAAGACCGTGATGGACCTGGTGAAGAACGCCTGCCCGGAGCGCATCTATCCGGTAGGCCGCCTCGACCGTAACACTACCGGTGTGCTGCTGCTCACCAACGACGGCGACTTGGCCAGCAAGCTGACACACCCGAAATTCCTGAAGAAAAAGATATACCACGTATACCTCGACAAGAATGTTACAGCCAACGATTTGCGCCGGATAGCCGAAGGCATCACGCTGGAAGACGGCGAAATCAAAGCCGATGACATACAGTATGCCGACCCTGTGGACAAGAAGCAGGTGGGCATCGAGATTCACAGCGGAAAGAACCGCATCGTACGCCGTATCTTCGAAAGCCTGGGGTACAAGGTGACCAAGCTCGACCGTGTGCAGTTTGCCGGGCTTACCAAGAAGAACGTGCGCCGCGGCGACTGGCGCTACCTCACCGAAGAGGAGGTGGACCGCCTGCGCATGGGGGCATACGAATAAAGAAAGGGAAACAGAATGGAAAAGATTAGCAGGACAAAAATCGTAGACGTGCTGAAGCGTACAGACTTCGGCGCGGCAGTGAATGTAAAGGGATGGGTGCGTACCCACCGCAGTAGCAAAGCCGTTGATTTTATAGCACTGAACGACGGCTCTACGATAAAGAATGTTCAGATAGTAGTCGATCCGGCCAAGTTTGATGAGAATACACTTAAACAGATAACCACCGGCGCCTGCATCAGTGCTACAGGCGAGCTCGTAGAAAGCCAGGGGGCTGGCCAGAGCAGTGAGATACAATGCCGGGAGATAGAGATATACGGTCTTTGCGGCAGCGACTATCCCATGCAGAAGAAGGGGCAGAGCTTCGAGGCCATGCGCAAGAATGCGCACCTGCGCCTGCGCACCAACACCTTCGGGGCCGTAATGCGCATCCGCCACAACATGGCCATCGCCATCCACGACTATTTCCACAAGCATGGGTTCTTCTACTTCCACTCGCCGCTGATTACAGCCAGCGACTGCGAGGGGGCCGGGCAGATGTTCCAGGTGACCACGAAGAACCTTTACGACTTGAAGAAGGACGAAAGTGGGAAAATCATTTACGACGACGACTTCTTCGGCAAGCAAACCTCGCTGACCGTCTCCGGGCAGTTGGAAGGCGAACTGGGGGCAACGGCCCTCGGCGCCATCTATACCTTCGGCCCCACGTTCCGTGCGGAGAATTCGAATACGCCGCGCCATCTGGCCGAGTTCTGGATGATTGAACCGGAAGTGGCGTTCATCGACTTGGCCGAACTGATGGATTTGGAGGAAGACTTCATCAAGTACTGTGTACAGTGGGCGCTCGACAACTGCAGCGACGACCTTGAGTTCCTGAACAAAATGGTCGACAAGACGCTGATAGAGCGTTTGCGGTCGGTGGTCAGCAGCTCGTTCGTGCGCCTGTCTTATACCGACGGCGTCAAGCTGCTGGAAGAGGCAGCCGCCGCCGGGCACAAGTTCGAGTTTCCCATCAGCTGGGGTATGGACCTCGCCTCGGAGCACGAGCGCTACCTTGTGGAAGAGCACTTCAAGAAGCCTGTCATCATGACCGACTATCCGAAGGAAATCAAGTCGTTCTATATGAAGATCAACGAAGACGGGAAAACCGTCCAGGGCACCGATGTGCTGTTCCCGCAGATAGGCGAGATAATCGGCGGCTCGGTGCGTGAGGAGGATTACGGCAAACTGCTGGCCGAAATCGAAGCGCGCGACATTCCGATGAAGGACATGTGGTGGTATCTCGATACGCGGAGGTACGGAAGCTGCCCCCACGGCGGTTTCGGGCTGGGCTTCGAGCGGCTCATGCTGTTCGTTACGGGCATGCAGAACATCCGCGACGTCATCCCGTTCCCCCGTACGCCGAAGTCGGCTGACTTCTAAGCACATACGTTCCCCCGGAACGGAAAGGGGTTGTACCAAAGGCTGTTTTCCCGTCTCTGCGGTGTCCGCGCCGTGAGGGGGACGGGAAAACAGCCTTTGGTATGACCTTTCTTTTTACTGTAACCGGAACATCCGGCCTGCGCGTATCCGGGATGTTTTCCGGGTAAACCATAAAACATACGTTTTTATTCATGAAAAATTTGGAGGGAATTAAATTTTTGTTTATATTTGCAAATGGATTAAAATACGACAAATCATACAGTTATTAACAACCCAAATTCTAAATCAAATGAAAAAGATACTTTTAGTTTGTGGAGCAATGCTCCTCGGTGCAAACTCCGTTTCGGCTCAAGGCGACAGCAATCTGTTCAATCATTTAGGCATAGGCGTAGGCATAGGTACAACCGGCCTCACGCTCGACGCATCGACCACGGCAGGCTACTATGTGGGAATCCGCGCAGGCGTTGACTTTGTCCCCAATGCAAAGTATTCCACCGACCTCGACATCGAAAGCTCGGATGCCGACCGCCAGGCAGCACAGTTGGCCGGGTATACGATTCCTTATAATATCGATGTGGAGGGGAAGCTGAGCATGACCACAGGCCATGTGCTTGTGGACGTGTTCCCGTTCCGCAGCAGCAGTTTCCGCCTGACGGCAGGAGCCTACTTCGGAGGTTCGAAGATTGTGAACGTATACAATAAGAACGATAAGGACTTGGCCGACATCGTGAGCTATAATGCGACGGCTCCTTCCTATGGCAGCATGCTCAGCCCGATAGGCGTACAACTGGGCGACTACTTCCTCAGCCCCTACAAGACAGCCGATGGCGGCCGGGTGGAAGCCAATATCAAGGTGGGCGGCTTCCGGCCGTACCTGGGCCTGGGCTTCGGCCGGTCGGTCCCGCAGAAGAGCCGCGTAAGCTGCCAGTTCGACTTGGGCGTGCAGTTCTGGGGAAAACCGAAAGTATACACGGTAGGTGCCAACGGCGAGGATGAGCTGACGGAAAAGGATGCCGACGGAAAGGACGGCGGATTTATCAAGACGCTGAGCAAAGTAACCATCTACCCGTGCCTCAGCTTCCGCCTTGTGGGAAGAATCTTCTAAACGGCGGCATAGCGCTGGCTTCACACCAGCGTTATACCGTTTTCGGAAATAGTAATCAGCCGTTTGCGATACAAGTCGCCGACGGCTTTTTTATATGTTTTCTTGCTCACCTTAAACCTCTCGGCAATCAGTTCGGCCGGGCTCTTGTCGCCCAATTCGCAATGGCCTCCATTGTCCTGCAGGTAGCTTAGCAGCACATCGGCAAACTCCTTGGTCTGCTGCCTTCCCGTACGCTGTATCGTCACGTCTATTTTCCCGTCTTGCCGGACACAGTCGATGTACCCCCTCAGGCGGTCGCCCGTGTGCAGATAGCGGAACACCTGGTTCTCGTATACCAGCCCTTGGTATTTGTTGTCGATGATGACCTTGAAGCCCAAGTCGGTCTTCTGCCATACCAGCAAGCCGACTTCCTCGCCGCGCTTATACGCCGGCGGCTGCTGTTCGAGATAGCGTTCCACCTTTGCGGTAGCCATGATGCGGTAACTGTCTTCGTCGATGGTCACGTAAACGATGTAGCTGTTGCCTTTCACCATCCGCATCTTCTGCTCGCGGAACGGGCAGAAGAGGTCTTTCATCAGCCCCCAGTTGAGGAAGGCTCCGTATTCGTTCACCCATGCCACCTCGAGGTAAGCGAAGTCGCCCACCTTGGCCAGCGGTTGCAGCGTGGTGGCAACGGGCCGTTCGTCCTGGTCGAGATAAACAAACACGTCGAGCTCGTCGCCGGGTTTACAGCCCTCGGGGACATATCTTTCCGGCAAGAGTATTTCGCCCTCGTCGCCGCCGTCGAGGTAAAGGCCGAAGTCAACTGCCTTCACCACCTTCATGTGGTTGTAGTCGCCTAATTTTATTCTCATACTGCATATCCTTCCTTTTGTTCCTCTGCTGGGAGGGCTGTTTGTTGTTCTGTCCCGCTTATTTCCAGCATGCCGTCGCGCATTTTGATGGTGCGGTCGGTAAGCCGGGCCAGCTGCTCGTCGTGGGTAACGATGATGAATGTCTGCCCGAGCTTGTCGCGCAGGTCGAAGAACAGCTGGTGCAGTTCGGCCTTGTTCTTAGTGTCGAGGCTGCCCGACGGCTCGTCGGCCAAGATGACGGCAGGGTTGTTCACCAAGGCCCTTGCTACGGCCACGCGCTGTTTCTCGCCGCCGCTCAGCTCGTTGGGCTTGTGGTGTGCCCGGCCGTCCAGTCCCATGAAGTCGAGCAGTTCCGATGCCCGCTTCTTTGCCTCCTTGGGCGATGTGCCGGCGATGTAGGCCGGTATCATGACGTTCTCCAGCGCCGTAAACTCGGGCAGCAATTGGTGGAACTGGAACACGAAGCCGATGTGCTTATTCCTGAATTCGGCCAGTTTCTTCGTGCTGAGGCCGCCGGTGTCGATGCCGTCTACCGCCACCGAGCCGCTGTCGGCCTTGTCGAGGGTGCCGATAATCTGCAGGAGCGTTGTCTTGCCGGCACCGCTCGGCCCCACGATGCTCACCACCTCGCCCCTGTCGATATGCAGGTCGATGCCCTTCAGCACCTGCAGCGCCCCGAAGCTCTTTTTAATCCCTTTTATGTCAATCATTGTTTCTTTTTGTATTTGATTCTTTAAGATGCCCAGTTGTTCAATGTGCCTGCCTCTTGGACTTCAGCTTCGCCCACCAATCCCTCACGGCTTCGTATGCGCTGCGGTTTTCCTGGTGTTGCGGCACGGTATACGTCATCGTGCTGACCGACTCGCCACACTGGTCGGGATAGATAATCATGATGTTCTTGCCGCGGAAGTACTTGCTTATCTCGTCGGGCAGCCGCTCCAGTGCCGACTTGTACGACACCGTGCCTTTGCGGGCTGTGACCACAACGAACAGGTGGTCCGGTGCGATGGTGTTAGCCAGCCTCGGCAGCTCGTTCCAGTGCTCCATGCTTGCATATTCGACCCGGGCATAAGGATGCCGGTGGCGGATGAAATCCCTGATCAGATCAAGCGTATCCGAGCGCCCGTGGAACCGTATCCGGCATTCCAGGTTCTCCGAAAGCCGCGACAAGCGCTCGAGCCATCTGTAAAAGCCCGACTCGAACTGTGCCCGCGAGGGCACCGCCACCTGTATCCTGCGCACGGTATTGATGGGCTGCAGGCACCTTACGATGATTATCTGCCTGGATATCTCAGCATAGAGATTCTGCGCCACGCTTCCCCACGTGCTCCTGAGCGACCCGCCGTCGTCGCGTACGCCCATGATGATTTCCGATGCCCTGTATTCCATGAACGCATGCTTGATGCCGCTGCTGACGTTCGTTGATATCCTGTTCTGGGTGATGATTCCTACATTGGCCGTGCGGGCAATCTTCTCCATCTCCCCCAGTATCTCTTCCCCTTGCTTATGGTTGTACGTGCTGTCGGCGGTATCTATCACGACGTATACCCCGATGAGGCCGCGGTTGAGCTTCTTATTGCGCATGAAGATGCCCAGCTGAGCCAGCTCCACGGCCGTGTTCCGCCGTGCTACAGGTATCAGTATCTGTTCGTCGTCGCCGCCGTCGTCATCTTCAAGCGCCACGTTCTTGGTTGCCAGCACAATCTGCTTGGACGCCCTCTCGGTGGTAACCGAACTGAGGATGCACGTTACCAGGATGAGGATGATGGTACCGTTGAGCACATCGTCGTTGAGCAGCCGCTGGCCGTCGGGCAGGAACAGGTTGTAACCCACCAGTACGGCAGCAAGGGTAGCACCGGCCTGTGCGTTGCTGAGCCCGAATATCAGTTCGCGCTCGGTGCCGCTCATGCCGAACAGCTTCTGCGTGGCAAGCGAGGCAATCCATTTGCTTGCCAGGGCCACGGTAATCATGATGAACGCTACGGTGAGGGTGTCGATTCCCCCGAACAGGATCCTCACGTTGACCAGCATGCCCACGCCGATGAGGAAATAGGGGATGAACAAGGCATTGCCGACGAACTCCAGATGTGTCATCAGCGGTGACACATTGGGCACATACCGGTTAATGACCAGCCCGGTGACGAACGCGCCCAGCAGCCCCTCCATGCCGATAAGCTCCATCAGCCATGCCCCGAGGAACGTCATCCCCAGTACGAAGATGAACTGCGTGATACCGTCTTCGTAGCGCCGGAAGAAATACCTTGCTATGCGGGGGAAGAAGTAGATGATAACAAAGAACACGACGCTGATCTTGATGGCAAGAAGAATCCAGAACAGGGTGTTCACCTCGCCTTTGAACATGCCCGACACGATGGCCAGCACGATAAGCGTCAGCGTATCGGTGATGGCGGTGGCTCCCACGGCGATGGTTACGCTGCGTTGCTCGGATATGCCGTAGCGCAACACGATGGGGTACGCAATCAAGGTGTGCGAAGCGTACAGGCTGGCCAGCAGGACAGACGACAGGAGCCCGAACTTCAGCAGGTAGATATTCACCACGAGCCCTATTGCCATCGGTATGGCGAAGGCCAGCACTCCATGGGTAGAGGTCCTTATCTTGTTCTTGCGGAAGTTGCTCATGTTCATTTCCAGCCCCGCCAGCAGCATGATATAGTACAGCCCCACCTTTCCGAAGAGTTCGAACGAGCTGTCCCTTGCCAGGAGGTTGAACCCGTTGGGGCCGATGATGATGCCTGCCAGGATCATTCCCACGATGTGCGGAATGCGCAGCCGTCCCATGATGATGGGGGCGGAAAGGATGATACACAGCATCAGCAGGAAGATGAGTGTAGGGTCGGTTATGGGGAAAAAAGGCGATATGTCAAGCATAAGCATTCTGTTGCATCTGTCTTTTATTCTGCAAAGGTGCGAAAAAAATATCATATTTGAGCGATATTTGCACTAAAAGTTGTATTTTTGCAGCGAATTTGATTTCACAACTAAATAGATATAGGCTTATGAAAGTAGCAATTGTCGGTGCGAGTGGCGCCGTAGGTCAGGAGTTCTTGCGTATCCTTGCCGAGAGAAATTTCCCCATGGATGAATTGGTGTTGTTTGGTTCAGAGCGTTCCGCCGGGAAAAAGTATACCTTTAAAGGTAAAGAGTACGAAGTGAAGCTCCTGCAGCACAACGACGATTTCAAGGACGTTGACATCGCGTTCACCTCGGCAGGTGCAGGTATCTCGAAAGAGTACGCCGCCGACATCACGAAGTATGGCGCGGTGATGATCGACAATTCGTCCGCTTTCCGTATGGATGATGACGTGCCCTTGGTGGTGCCCGAATGCAACGCCGGGGATGCGCTCAACCGCCCGCGCGGCATCATCGCCAACCCCAACTGTACCACGATAATGATGGTGGTGGTGCTCCAGCCGTTGGAGAAGCTGAGCCACATCAAGCGCATACGCGTCAGCAGTTATCAGAGTGCCAGCGGTGCAGGGGCTGCCGCCATGGACGAGCTGGAACAGCAATACAAGGAGCTGCTGGCCGGCGCCCCCGTCACGGTGAAGAAGTTCCCCCACCAGCTTGCATACAATGTGATTCCGCAGATCGACGTGTTCCAGCCCAACGGTTACACCAAGGAAGAGATGAAGATGTACAACGAGACGCAGAAAATCATGCACACCGACGCCAAGTGCTCGGCGACGTGCGTCCGTGTCAGTTCGTTGCGCTCCCACTCCGAGTCGGTATGGATTGAAACCGAGAAGCCCATCAGCATCGAAGACGCCCGGAAGGCCATTGCCGCCGCTCCCGGATGTACGCTGCAAGACGACCCGGCCAACCTCGTTTACCCGATGCCGCTCGGGACGGCCGGCAAGGACGACATCTACGTGGGCCGTGTGCGCAAGGACATCTCCGACGAATGCGGGCTCACGCTTTGGCTCTCGGGCGACCAGATTCGCAAGGGTGCAGCCTTGAATGCCGTGCAGATAGCCGAATACCTGATTGAGGTGGGCAACGTAAAATAAGCCGGCCGGCTTTCCGGAACGGGGCCTGTCCGCCCGGAATAGAGAAATCCCTATCGCAAAATAGGGATTTCTTTTTGTATGGTTGCAAACCTTTTCTTACTTTTGCATCATGAACAACAACATGTATCATTTTAAATAATATGATTATGAAGAAGATTTTATACTTATTGACGGTACTGGCACCCTTGCTCTTTGCGGCTTGCGACGAACACGACAACTATTATGACAACTGGCGCAACGACGGCGGCTACGGTAACAACCTGAACAGCTACGAAGAGGCGCTCTCGGGCAGCTACGTCTCCACCAACGGCGGTACGATTGTCAACTACCTCACGCTGAACAAAGACCATACGGGCGTGTTGAAGGTGAATGACAACGGGACGGTGACGAGCTACAACTTCCAATGGGAAGCCAACAACAGCAAGATAGCCTTCCATTACGGCGGCGACGACTCGGAGACGTTCGACTACCGTTTCAACAATAACCAGCTCATCATCGGCGAGGTGGTTTACGTGGCCAACAACGGCCAGCAACAGAACACCGAGCAACCCGGTTTCATCGGCCAGTGGCAAGGCAAGATTTCACAGCTTTACCAAAACCGGTGGAATAACACCGGCGACACCCTCACCACCGTGTGGATATTCAACTCCTCGACGAGCGGTACCGGCGGCGAAGGACTGGAAGTAGACTACAACGACAAGAACATGTATACCGACTTCGCATACCTGCCGTTCACGTGGTCGCTTGTGAACAACGTGATTACCATAACCTATCAGGCTGGTGTAAACTTTATGCCGCTCCATCTGTCGAAGTACGCCATCGACAACGGTTATTTCAACGGTACGATGTACGACGGCACGGGCACTTTCCTCTTCTCCGTCAATGCCATCTCTAATTTCGACTGGACCAAGTTCAACACCCGCTCTACCCGTTCGAAAGTGATGGCTGCCGGCAAAAACGCAGTTACGCCTGTGACACTGCCGTCGGCAGGCAAGCTCCAGAACGTAACAAAATGGCCTGCAACTCCCGTCCTCGGCGGTAGTTTCTCCAAGTAAAACCGGCACCCAGCAAAAACATCCGGCGGTTTCCGGGTAGGGGCAGTGCCGGGGCCCCCTTATGACTTGCCTTCCAAGCGCGTATCCCATGGCTTCAACGTGTATGAACCATGAAATACGTGCTTGGAAGGTTAAGTTATATCCCCCTGCTACGTAATGAGGATATTGCGTTACCTGAGTTCGGGATAAGGATATCACGTTATCCGGACGGCGGTGCCCCTTTGCGCTGCGGAGGCACGGCCGTTGCAAGGCGGAGGATATACCCTTGTTGCCCGTTGTCCGCCAACGGCNNTTATCCGCCTGCTGCCCACCGCTTGCTTTCAAGGCAGCAATCTTTTTCTTTTTTTACGGCAAAACAGAAATTCCTTATCCCGGACTGGCGTATTGCGTTAATCTTCCGGAAACATTTGTTTGTTACAATAATAATGGTTATCTTTGCCCTGTGTCCGGAGAACCTTGCCTTGGATATTCCGCAGCACCGCGGCAAATTGGCACCCGGCATATACGGAGATTACGGGGAACCGGTTTTGCCGATTCTTTGTAGAAGGTATGAACAACATTGCTGCCGAATCTAATGAATTACTAAAATGAATGCAAAATTGAAATTCCTTTCAGCCAGCTGCCTGCTTACCGTATCACTTACGGTGACAGCCGGCGATTTCCGCTCGTTCGCACCTACACCGCCCATGGGCTGGAATTCATGGGACTGCTATGGCCCCAGTGTGACGGAAAAAGCCGTTTACGACAATGCTAACTATATCCGCGACAAGGGGCTGCTCGAACTCGGCTGGAACTATATCATCGTCGATATCCGCTGGTACACTAACGATACAGGTTTTTGGTATAACACCTCGTCGCAGACCTACCATCTCGACGACTATGGGCGCTATATGCCCAACACCGACCGTTTCCCCTCGTCGGCGGGCGGCGTCGGTTTCAAGGCCTTGGCCGACAGCCTGCACCGCATGGGGTTCAAGTTCGGTATCCATATCATGCGCGGTGTGCCGATACAGGCCGTCAACAAGAAGCTTCCTGTTAAAGGGACCGATTATACGTGCGACCAGATTTACAATACAGACTCCCTCTGTACGTGGCTGAAGGACAATTACACCGTTGATTGCCGCAAGCCCGGGGCGCAGGAATATTATAACTCCCTGCTCGAGCTATATGCCTCATGGGGGGTCGACTTCCTGAAAGTTGACGACCTCAGCCGCCCCTATCATGACGGTGAAATATGGCTGTTGCGCAACGCTATCGACCACTGCGGCCGCAATATAGTGTTCTCGCTCAGTCCGGGAGCCACCGACCTGAGGAAGTGGCAGAGCGTGCAGCAGCATGCTAACATGTGGCGCATGATGGACGACCTATGGGACAACTGGAGCGACGTACAGAAGGTGTTCTCGCTCTGTGCCGACTGGAATCAGTACCGCCGCGAAGGCAATTATCCCGACTGTGACATGCTGCCCCTGGGCCGCTTACGCCTCACCGGTGGCGGAGGGCCCTATAACTGCAAGCTCACCCACGACGAGCAGCGCACGATGCTGACGCTGTGGAGTATCTTCAAAAGCCCGCTTTTCTTTGCCGGCAACTTCCCCGACAATGACGACTGGACCAACGGGCTCATCTCGAACGAGGAGGTAATCAGCATAAACCAGCATTCGCGGAACAACCGCCAGATGAGCAACAACGGGCAGGCCATCGCTTGGACTGCCGATGCCCCTGAAGGAAGCGGGAAGTATGTCGCCCTTTTCAATGTCTCCGGTAACGACCAATGGATCCGGTATAACGAGGCGCTCCACACCACTGAAACCATCTCCCTGCTTACCGATGGTTATGCGGCAGACGTTAATGTAAGTATTCCTGCCGGTACAAAGCGGTTGGCTCTAGTTTGCGACGACTCCGGCGACGGCTACAGCTACGACCATGGCGACTGGGTGAACCCTACCGTTATACTGTCCGACGGTACCGAACGGCTGCTTACCAAGGACGATGTGATACGCGAAGACTATAGCGGTTCCTTTTTCAAACGCATCAACTACGACCAGAATATCGAGGGCAACGGCAAACTTAATATTAATGGTACAACCTATGACAATGGCTGGTCGTGCAACGCCAATGCCATGGTGCTCTACCAACTGCCGGAGAATGCCGTTGCTTTCCGCGGGCGCTGCGGCATCGACGATTCGGGCCGTTTGCAACAGAATGCCACGTCAAGTATGAAATTCATGGTATTTGCCGACGACCCCACGCGCCGTACCGTTTGTAATCCTGCATACGCAGCGGCTAAAAGCGGGCTTGTATCGCGTACCTATCAATCCGGCGGAACCATGCTCGAGGCCGACATCCCGGGGGCGGAAAAGCTCTACCTGGTTGTGACCAACGCCGGTGACAATTTCAACTACGACCATGCTAACTGGATTCATCCCGTGCTTATCGATGCCGGCGGCAACGAAACACCGCTAACCTCCATCCAATACGATTCTTCCGTCACCGACTGGCATAATATTTCCAACTACGGGAAGAACGTCGACGGCGGGCCGCTCAACGTGGCCGGGACAACCTATACCGACGGCATCGGCACTAATTCCAATTCTGTCATCACGTACACTTTACCGGCCGGCCATCCCTATGTGCGCCTGCGCAGCTTCTGCGGTTACGACTATGATATGCGGAACGCGCCCAACGGCGTGACAATGGAGTTCCTGGTCTTTACCTCTAACCCTCTTGGCAGCGACTCGCTTGCCATCCCGCTCGACTTGCCTGCACTGGGTTTCGAAGCCGATGAACAATGCGAAGTTTATGACGTATGGGCACAACAGCCGGCAGGAACCTACAGCGGAACCGGCTTCGCACCGTTAATTCCTTCGCATGGCTGCGGCCTGTACCGCATCACACCCACAGGGGCGGGAACGGGAATGATGCAACCCCACACAAGCGATGGCCGGCAACGGAAGGCTGGAGGCATGGGACAGGCATACGACTTGAATGGACGCTGCGTCAATGCCCGGCAGACGGTGCCCGGCAGCCTGTCGAAGGGCTTATACATCACCGGCGAAAAGAAAATAGTAATCAAATAATAAATAACAAAAGAAAAGACACATTCCCGGGGATTATGCTTACCTTTGCATGATGTAAGGCTAATGACGAAATAAAAACAGCATCTGATGAGCAAGTACAGTGTGGGAACGAAGCTCTATTTAGGAGTTCTGTCTATATTCCTTTTGTTCGCGGTCGGTTTTATCCTTTTCCAGCAAGAACGGGAGAAACAGTATAAAATCGATACGCTCACCATCCGGCTGCAGTGTTACAACAACCAAATGTTTGAGACACTGCATGCCGTTAACAGCAATAAGGGGAAGCTTATGCCCGGGCCGTTCACGGAGAAGATGCTCGCCAGCTATGTGGCGAGGCACCGGTGGAACGGGCTCCGCGTGACGGTGGTACGCCCCGACGGTACCGTTATTTTCGATAACCAGCGGAAAGACTATGCCCGGTTTGCCAACCATGCCAACCGGACGGAGATTGTCCAGGCAATGAAAAACGGATACGGGTCGACCGTCGAACGCAAGTCGATGACGCTGAAGCACGATTATTTCTGTTCGGCCACTTATTTCCCGAAAGACAGCATCATCATCCGCAGTGCGCTGCCTTATAATAACGACCTCTCGAAATCGTTGCAGGCCGACCAGCATTACATCTGGTTCGCACTGTTTGCCATCCTGCTGCTCACGATCGTCCTTTACCGCTTTGTCAGCCGCCTGGGGCAGCACATCACCAAGCTGCGGCTCTTTGCCTCGCGTGCCGACCACAACGGGAGCCTTGAAACCGAAGAGCTCGCCGCATTCCCCGACGACGAGCTGGGAGAGATAGCCGAACGCATCATCAAGATATACAAACGGCTGCAGACCACGCGGCAGGAACAGGACATCCTGAAGCGGCAGCTGACACAGAACATCGCCCACGAACTGAAAACGCCGATAGCCAGCATACAAGGCTATTTGGAAACGATTATCGGCAACCCGCAAATCGGCGAGGATACGCGTGCCCAGTTCTTGCAGCGCTGCCATGCCCAGTGCGAACGGCTCTCCTCGCTGCTCCGCGATATATCCACGCTGAACAGGATGGACGATGCGCCCGCTTTAATCGACTTTGAACCCGTGGACATCTCGTCCCTCATGACTGAAATACAGGAGGAAACCGCCCTGCAACTGCAGGAGCGGAAAATGACATTCGCGAACAACCTGCCTGCCCACGTAACCGTTGTGGGTAACCGGAGCCTCCTGTACAGCATCTTCCGTAACCTTACGGACAACGCCGTCGCCTATTCGGGCGAAGGGACTGCCGTTACGCTGGAGTGCAGGGAGCAGGGCGACAAATGGCATTTTACGTTCAGCGACAACGGCATAGGCATAGCGGCTCAACACTTGCCCCGCCTGTTCGAACGCTTTTACCGGATAGACAAGGGGCGCAGCCGCAAACTGGGCGGTACGGGCCTCGGACTGGCCATCGTGAAGAATGCCGTGCTGCTGCACGGAGGCACGATACAGGCAATAAATAATCCTGATGGCGGACTGAAGTTCACGTTCACCATCAGGAAATAATGAGGGGGATATAATCAGGGAGGGGGCTGTCAGTTCTCCATGAATTTCTTGGCAGCCCGCAGCTGGTGGCGCATCACGCTGAGGAACTCCTGGCTCTCTTGGAGCACGTTCAGGTAAACCAGCGACATTTGCAGCAGGTTGTTCCCTTCCATCCGTTGCATCCGGTCGATGTGCCTTTTCCGCAGCACCGACAGCTCGTCCTTGCAGGCGTTGGCCTCGGCCAGTATCTCGCGGTAGCTCTCGTAGCGGTTGGTTTCTATCTGCTCGCACGACATCTTCATCAGTTCGTTTATTTTCTGGTGAATGGGCCGGAACTCGGCAATCAGCTGCTCCGACAGCGGGTGGAAGTTGTTCTCTACATGTTCCTTAATCGGTTCGAGCATACGGCGGAGCGAGTAGATGAACTGCTGGTCGCTATTGGCTCCCAGATGGAACCACGTATTGCGCTCGATGGCGATTTCAGCCGGCAGTTTCCTCAATGCCAGCAACTCCTGCCGGCGGATTTTCTTCAGTGCTGCCTTCTCGTTCTGCAGTTCCTTGTAGCTGTGGCGCAGATCGCGCAGGTTCTCGTTCTCGAACGCGTTGGTAATCTTGTTAAACTGCTCCAGCGCAAAGCGGCAGACGTAGCTCTGCGTGCGGCTTACGTGCTTTCTAAGCAAGTCCCACACGATTTCGGGGTCGCGGCTGCGCATCATCAGGCGGAACGTGTCGTCCTTATCGCTGGCCGCTGCCTTCTTCGCGTATTTGCGGTTAGAGCGGATAAGCAGCACGACGACGAGCACCATGAACCCTACCTTGGCCGGCATGCCCCCGTAGAACATCAGCAGGCATACCAGCGCCGTGGTGGCAAAGGCCACTCCGGCGGTGATGAACCATCCGCCGATGACGCTCATCACGCCCGTTACGCGGAATACGGCGCTCTCCCGGCTCCATGCCCGGTCGGCAAGGCTTGTGCCCATGGCTACCATGAAGGTGACGTAGGTGGTGGACAGCGGCAGCTTATAGTTGGTGCCGATGGTGATCAGCATCGAGGCAAGCACCAGGTTGACAGCGGCGCGCACCACGTCGAAGGCGGCCCGGTCGTCTTCCAGTATCATCTCGTTCTTGTTGAAGCGGGCGTTGACGCAGTTCTGTATCCCCTGCGGAATCATGCGTGCGACGGCCGCCCCCGAATCCTGCGTGGCGCGCACGATGCTGCGGGCCGCCCTTGATGAGCCGAACATCTCGTCGCCCTCGTCCTGCCGGCTGAGGTCCACCGAGGTCTTGATGACATGCTGTGCCTTCTTCGACGTGGCCATGGCTACGATCATTATCACCCCGGCTATCAGCAGGAACACGGGCGGTGTGTTTGCACTGTTCATCAGCGAGTGCATGAGGTATTCGGTAGGGGCTGCACCGCCGTTGTTTGCGATGTAGTCTTGGTACGAGTCGAGACCGGCCAGCGGCACACCGATGAAGTTCACCAGGTCGTTTCCGGCAAAGGCCATGGCAAGGGCGAACGTCCCTACCAGCACGATAATCTTGAAGATGTTCACCTTCAGCAGGTGCAGTATCTCGATGACGACGGTTGATACCACGAACATGTATACCAGCAGCAAGGAGGTGTTGTGCTTTATATATTCGCTGATGCTTGTCGGGATATACGGGCTTTTGCCCAGCCCTTTCAGGAAGATGAAGTAGGCGAGGGCCGTGAATGCGATGCCCCCGAAGACGGCGATACTGTACCGGCTGTGTTTCTTGTAATTGAACGTGAAGATGAGCCGCGAAAGCCACATCACGATGATGCCGAAGAAGAACGCGATGGCAATCGATACGAAGATGGCAATGATCACGCTCAGGGCCTTGTCGCTGTTGAGCAGGATGCCGTAGGAAAGCGAACCGTCGCCGATGATCTTCAGCGTGGCGAGTATGAATGCCCCTCCGAGCAGCTCGAATACTAACGACACCGTCGTGGACGTGGGCATGCCCAGCGTGTTGAACATGTCGAGCACTATGACGTCCGTCACCATTACGGCGAGGAAGATGGTCATGATGTCGTAGAACGAGAAACGGTCGGGGTTGATGATGCCGTGGCGGGCCACGTCCATCATCCCCGACGACATGATGGCTCCGATGACAACGCCCAGCGAGGCGATGATGAGCACGGTGCGGAACTTGGCAACCTTGGCTCCGACGGCCGATTGCAGGAAGTTGACCGCATCGTTGCTTACCCCCACGAACAAGTCGAATACTGCCAGGCACAGCAGGAAGACGACGATACACAAATAAATGATTTCCATTGCAGTTTTGATATTGTTATACTTTGACTGCAAAGGTATATCATTGGTGTTACAGAGCGTTTAAGCCGGTGTTACAATCCTGTTACATCCCGCCGCAGCCCGACAGCCGTTGCCTGGCATCCCGGTATTCTGCCATCAGGCTGTCCACGATAGCCCCCGCCGGCTGTATCTTCCTTACGGCCGAGGCCACCTGCCCTATTTCCAGTTCGCCGCCCTGTATGTCGCCCTCGAAGATTCCCTTCTTCGAGGCTGCCTTGCCCAGTATCCCGCGCAGCTCGTCGGCCGTGGCCCCCCGGTCTTCGGCCTCGGCTATCTGGTGGTAAAGGCCGTTCTTTATCAGCCGCGTAGGTGCTATCTTCTTCAGGCACAGCATGGTGTCGCCTTCGGCCAGCGTGATGCACCGCTGCTTGAAAGCCCCGGCGGCCGAGCTTTCTTCCGACAGGGCGAACAGCGTGCCTATTTGCACGCCTTCGGCTCCCAGCGCCTCTGCGGCCAGCATGGCCCTTCCGCTGCCGATGCCCCCTGCGGCAATCAGCGGGAGCGAGGTGGCTGCCCTTACCTGCGGTATGAGCACCATCGTGGTGGTCTCTTCCCTGCCGTTGTGGCCTCCCGCTTCGAAGCCTTCGGCCACGATGGCGTCTACGCCTGCTTCCTCGCATTTGACTGCAAACTTGCTGCTCGACACCACGTGGGCCACTTTTATGCCTGCCTCATGCAGCATCGGGGTATACTTCTTGGGGCTGCCTGCCGACGTGAACACTATCTTCACGCCCTCGTCTACCAGTATCTGCATCAGCCTGTCGATTTCCGGATACATCAGCGGCACGTTCACGCCCCAAGGCTTGTCGGTAGCCTCTTTCATCTTACGGATATGCTCCGTCAGCGTCTCCGGGTGCATCGACCCGGCGCCCAGCAGCCCCAGGGCGCCGGCATTGCTTACGGCCGAAGCCAGCCGCCAGCCGCTGCACCACACCATCCCGCCGGCTACAACGGGGTATTTGCAGCCGAACAATCCGGTTATTCTGTTTTCTTCCATCATCTCATTTCTTCTTTAATATGTTCAGGTTATTATTTTTACTTATGCAAACTTACATAAAATTCTTGAATTTCACCCCAATTGCATAAAGAAATAACATTTTCCTTTAGAGGAAAGATTAAGGAAAACTTAGCCAAACGCGGCGGCTGCCGGCAATAAAAGCGGCTGCCGGCAGTAATGTTCGAGATAAAATCCGTAACTTTGCACAGGGTATAAGATAGAAAAAGGTATTGATTTAAGGATACGGCGCAGATGCCGTAGCGGTTTTAGATATATGAGCAGAATAGAACGCGAGAAAGCAACCATCCGAAAAATGATAGAGCTGTATTGCCGCCACCGGCTGAAAGTGCCTGCCGGCAGCGGCTTGCCCCAGGAGTACAGCCGGCTGGCCGACTATGCCTGCCGCCGGCTCGACCATTGCCGGTTCGGCGAGCAGAAGAAGGCCTGCAAGTCGTGCCCCGTCCACTGCTATGCGCCCAGGCAGCGCAGGCAGATACGCGAGGTGATGCGCTGGGCAGGGCCGCGCATGCTGATATACCTGCCGCGCGAGGCCATCCGCCATTTGCTCGGCCGTTAGCCTGCCTACCTGTCCGGCTGTATTTTGACTGCCACTCATGTTAATCCGGCCGGCGATGCCTTTCTTTGCGTTGCGGCGGCCGGCACACTGGAAAGAAATATTGCTCCGGGATTTATTCCCGGCATCTTATTGGTGCACCTGCATAACCCTGTGTTTGGAAAGCAGGGGCAAAGTGGTTACTAACGGATGTTTTGGATTACAGATTACAGCTTATATAAATCACTGGCGGCCAGGAGGTCGACCTTCTTCTCCGAGAGGATGCGCTCACAGCTCTCCAAGTCGGTCGGCCGGATGACTACATGCGCCACGTCGCCGTTGGCAAACGAATACATGTACTCGATGAACACGCCGCGCTCAGAAAGATAACGGAGCACGATGGCCAGCGAACCGCTGGTATTGGGGCACGTAAAACCGATGACATCGGT
>DBRC01000040.1 GCA_002305505.1 Prevotella sp. UBA1378
ACATCACTCATATCGTTCCTTTATCCTTTACTCTTAACCTCAAAACACCAATAACCCGTTAATCCAAAACAAGCCCAGCAACAATACGGTTACCAACACCGCCACGCCGATATACAGCGGGGGAAAGCCATCTGCCCCTTTCTCTTTCTTCCGGTGCAGATGACTGGTGCCTTGCACAAATCTGCCGCGCAGGTTTTCCGGGTGGCATTCTCCCGGCGGAAGCATGCCCAGCTCCCGTTTGGCTTTTTCCTCTATCGCGCCCAGACGTTCCTTCCGCTCGTCCACATAGATGTACAGATGATGGAATTTCCGTGGGCGGCGATGTCCGAACATGCTCATGAACCAGCCTCCTGCTGCCGTTCATGGGAAACAGTATCATCAGGCGGCATCCCGCCCTGCGGTTTCGCCGCTTTGCCCAATACCCTGACGGGAATTTCCCTGCGTTTCACCTCTTTGAGCTCCGTACCCTGCTTTTTGGGCCGCCAGTTGAACACGTCGCCCTTATCAAGAGGGCGCACATAATCGAACCATGCAAAGGACGGAAGGAATTTCTTCTCGGGCGGAATCTGCGACATCGGGTACAGTGTGCCTTCGGCCTTCGGCATCCATATCTTCTTCATCTTCCTGTTTTCCAGATACATCTTCATCATACTGGTTTCCGTATAATTCAGGCCTATCAGCGTACTGTCGCTGTCGTCTACCGGATAGTAAACCACCTGCACGTTGTCGATGGCATGCCCCTCGCGGATTTCACCTTTCACAAAATAGGAAACCATCTCCTTCGATGCCACTTGGTTGTAATGCACCGTATCGGGCATCTGCTCAACCGAAAGGGCCTGCCCGATGACATGGGCCCGGTTGATGGTAGAATCCTTCATGTACACTTTTATCACCTCGCCCAGAAGCTGCTGCTGCTGGTTCCACACTATCGGGTCGCGGTACATCGTCATGCACGAGTCCTTCGTATCATACACCAGCGAGTCGCACACGGCCTGTACATCAATACGGTATGCGCGGACCTTATTATAGGCATGTATCTTCCGGTACACCGAATCGGTATTGATATTGAACGTGAAGATTTTGAATGTATCGGCATGCATGTACAACGAGTCCTTTTGCGAATAGTCGATGACCAAGGCCTTCTTCGTGGCCATGGCATACCCTGTCTGCTCGTTGTAATAGCAATAATCGCCGGTCATCATGTTCTTGTTGGTACTGTCCGTATATACCACATTGCGGAAAGCCTCACTGGCACCGTTCTTGCTGTCGTGGTAAACACTGTCGCCCACCATGCGCCGCCCCTTATCGTTCAGTACGGAGCGCCCGAACAACCGGGCACGTTCCTTATCCGTTTCGTAATAGCCGTCCTCGGTATAAATCCGGCTGGAGCCCGACTTAATATGCGACGGGCCAATGACATGCGCCAGCGACTTACCTGTATCATAATACAAGGTATCCGTAGTGAGATAGAACTTTTTATCGCGCAAGCGCACGTCGTAATTGAATACTGCCATCTTCGTCGCCGTGTTGTACTCGCCCCAGTCGGATGTCAACACGCTGCCCTTATCCACCAGTTTTCCGCCTTCGAAGAAGTAGCCGTAATTATACAGCCGGTCATAATCAAGACTGTCGGTATAAAGCGTCGACTTGCGGTGCTTCAGCACGACGTTATACCGCGCGCGGGCTATCTGTCCGTTACCGTCGTAATAAGCATAGTCGCTGAACAGCGAAAGCGTATCTCCCTGATACATCTTCACACGCCCGAAGGCCTCAAACGAGTTGGAGGCCTCATAGAAATAAGCACTGTCGCAAAACAACTTGGCACCGCTGTGCCTGAACTGCACCCTACCGTTCAGTATCTGCGCTTCAGGATTGCGGAACTGGTCGTAACGCAGCACATCCGCATGCACCAAATAAACCCGGTCATCCTTGGGTTTTGCCTTTGCCCCCCGCTTCTTTGCCGAGAATACCGATGGGGTGGCGCATAGCCCAAACAGGCATAGAACCAATATCATTTTGATTCCATGCCCGCCGTAGTTCTTCCTTATCGTTGCCCCTTCCGTCATTTAATCCAGCCTTGATACTCGAATTGGCAATCCTTATACCTGTCGCTCAAGCGGACGTACGTAGCCTTTATCTTATCCACCACCCATTGGTGCAGCTTCTCCTCCCGCCGTTTTTTCAGAACCACTTCCTTCATCACCTGGAAATCCTCGGTAATCGTGGCCTTATGCCCATCGACACGGCTCTTCAGCTTAGCAATAGCGCAAACGGTCTTACCGCGGTCGTTAATCATCTCGAACGGGCGGGAAATCTGTCCCACCTTCATCGTGTCAACCACTTTTGCCACCTCGGGCGGCAAATCCTGCATCCTGAATTTCGACGTACGCGCATTGCCCGAGGAATTAGCCATCAGCCCATGGTTGTTGCGCGTGTCCTTATCGTCCGATATCGCCGTAGCGCCTTGTTCAAACGTAAACTTGTTCCCGACAATGTCTGCCCGGATAGAATCCAAGCGGGCCAAAGCCTTGGAAACGGTTTCTTCCGCCACCAACGGTTTGCGGAGGATGTGGCGCACTTTCACCTTGTCACCGCGCTTGTCTATCAACTGAATGATATGGAATCCGAACTCCGACTCCACGATCTTCGATATCTTCTTCGGGTCGGTCAGGTTAAAGGCTACGTTGGCGAATGCCGGGTCGAGCATGCCGCGCCCCATATAATCCATCTCGCCGCCCCTGCGCGACGAACCCGGGTCTTCGGAATAAAGGCGTGCCAGAGTAGAGAACGACGATTCCCCCTTGTTCACACGGTCGGTATAATCGCGCAGTTCTTCCTTTACCCGGTTAATTTCCTCCTGGCTGACCCGCGGGGTCTGACAGATAATCTGCACCTCCACTTCCGTCGGTACAAACGGTATGCTGTCGGCCGGCATGTCCTTGAAGTAGCGGCGCACCTCGGCTGGCGATACCGCAAGGTCGGACACGATTTTTTCCCTCATTTTATCCGTCAGTTGCCGGTCGCGCAGTGCATCGCGCAACTCATTGCGTATCTGGCTTATGCTCTCGCGCTTGTATTCTTCCAACTTCTCGCGCGAGCCGACCATCTGAATCCAATATTCCAGCTGTTGCTCTACCCGCGCCGATACTTCGCTCTCCGTCACCTCCACGCTGTCGATGGCGGCCTGATGAAGGAACAGTTTCTGAACTGCCAACTGCTCGGGTATTGCACAGTCGGGGTCGCCCTTCCACTTGATGCCTTCCTGTTCCCCCTGCAGCCGCATGGTCTCCACGTCCGACTTCAAGATGGCTTCGTCGCCGACCACCCATATCACCTCGTCGACAATGCTTTCTTGCTGTATCGTTTTATCCCCGCCGTCTTGTTGCCCTTGTGCTATCGCCGGAAAGCCGCCCATAGGCAGCAGCGCCAACATTCCCAGACGGATGATGCTTGTTTTTCTCATCTACGCTATATTAATGTTTATTTACCGTCTTCAGTACCTCCTTATCCACTTCGAAGGCATATTTCTTGCGCAATTCGCTTACCCATTGCTTTTCAAGCATTTCCTGGTAATCGGCCGTCACCAGACCGCGCACATCAGTATAATCTTCCGGCCCTTTCTTCAACAGCTTTCCATAAGTGGCGTCAATGGGGTATCCCTTCACTTCCGTCACCGTCGTATCTTTCTTGAACACATCGCGGTCGATCAGCGCATTGTCACCTTTTTTAAAGATGCCCTTCTCTACCCGGATACGGATGACGGAGTCGTTATTGAAAGCTTTACGCAACGCGTCGGCCCAATCGTCGAACTTCAGGTTCTTCACACAGTCCTTCACGCCTTTCACGTCTTCCTGATTCTTCACATGATAAGCCATGCCCTTGAAACGCGGTTCGCTCCAGTTGTATTTCTTCTTGTTCTTCTTAAAGAAAGCCTCCAGTGCCGCATCGTCCTTCGCTGCATCCTCCCATACCGTGCGGTTGCTGATTTCATACAGCAACAGTCCGTCGTGGTATTCGCGTATCAGGTTCTTCAGGTCAGGGTCAAGAGCCTGCATCGAGTCGGCGCGTGCATCCATGATCTGCTCCTTCGTCAGTTTTCCTCCCGACTGTTTCACCATGTCTTCAATCTTCTGTCCGGCAATTTGCTCGCGGATATTGCGCTGCTCGATGAATTTCAGGATATTCTCGCGGTGGAAATCGAACGGTTCGAGCTGCTTGCGGTCCTTCATCAAGATGATGTGGTAACCGGCCGGCGAGAGCACGGGCTTGCTCGTCTCCCCAGCCTTCAGGGCAAAGGCTGCGTCCTCAAACTCTTTCAGCGTCTGATTGCGCTGTACCCACCCTATTTGCCCGCCGTTACGTGCCGACCCCATATCCTGCGACACTTTCTGGGCAAGTTCGGCAAAATCGGCCCCTTTCTTCAGCGCATTATACACCGAGTCGATCCGCTGCTTGGCCTTATCCTGTTCTTCCTGCGTAGCCTTCTGCCCCACATGCAGGAAGATATGCGCCGGAAGGATCAGTCCGTCCGGCCCGATGTTCTTCTTCGTGCTTTCATAAATCCGCTTTGCCTCCGCCTCGATGTCGGCATCGCTCACAAGCGACGGGCGGATTTGCTGGTCGCGGTATTGCGCAAACTCGTTTTTAAACGAGGTCAGCGTATCGAGCTTCGCATCAAGGGCAGCTGCCACTTTCAACTTATAATTAATGAACAAGTCGACATACTCATCGACCGTCTTCTTGTCGATGACACCTTCCGAGTTGTTCTTATTGTAGGAATACTCGAATTCAGAACGCAGCACCGGCTGCCCATTGATGGTCATAATCACAGGGTCAACGCCCTGCGCAGCCGCGTCGCTGACGGCAAACGGAGAATGGAGAATGGGGAATTGCATAAGCACCGCCCACGATATCAACCCTACTCTCTTATTTACATTAATATATTTCATGCTGATCATGCTGTCTTAAGTTATTAGTCGTTCGGCCGCGAATAGTTAGGCGCTTCGCTGGTAATCGTAATGTCGTGCGGATGGCTCTCCATTACGCCGGCATTGGTGATGCGGGTAAACTTGGCATCATGCAAAAGGCCGATGGTCGATGCGCCGCAGTAGCCCATGCCCGACCGCAGGCCGCCTACGAGCTGGTAAATCACCTCCTGCACCGTACCCTTGTAAGGCACACGCCCTGCGATGCCCTCCGGCACCAGTTTCTTCATATCCTTTGTCCCGGCTTGGAAATAACGGTCCTTCGAACCGTTCTCCATCGCTTCGAGCGAACCCATTCCACGGTAGCTCTTAAACTTACGCCCGTTGAAGATGATGGTATCGCCGGGGCTTTCCTCCGTTCCGGCTACCAACGAGCCAATCATCACGCAGCTGCCGCCGGCAGCGATGGCTTTCACGATATCGCCCGAATAGCGCAGGCCGCCGTCGGCAATCAACGGGACACCTGTCCCCTTCAATGTGCTGTACACATCATATACGGCACTGAGCTGCGGAACGCCTACGCCGGCTACCACCCGGGTGGTGCAGATAGAGCCGGGCCCGATGCCCACCTTGACGGCGTCGGCACCGTTGTCGACCAGCATCTTGGCCGCTGCGCCCGTAGCCACATTGCCCACCACGATGTCTACCCGCGGGAAAGCAGCTTTCGCCTCTATAAGTTTTTCCATCACCGACTTGGAGTGCCCGTGCGCCGTATCGATTACGATGGCGTCGGCGCCGGCGTCGACCAATGCCTGCATGCGTTCGAGCGTATCTGCCGTGACGCCTACGCCGGCAGCTACGCGCAGGCGGCCTTTCTCGTCCTTACATGCCATTGGCTTATCCTTTGCCTTGGTGATGTCCTTATATGTAATCAGCCCCACCAGGCGGTTCTCCTTGTCCACCACCGGCAGTTTCTCGATTTTATTCTCCTGCAGTATCTGTGCTGCCGCCGTCAGGTCGGTCTGCTGGTGCGTCGTCACCAGTTTCTCCTTCGTCATCACGTCATCTATCGTCTTCTCCAGGCGGCGTTCAAAGCGGAGGTCGCGGTTGGTGACGATGCCCACCAGGTGGTTCTCGTCGTCAACGACGGGGATTCCGCCGATATGGTATTCGGCCATCATGTCGAGCGCATCCTGCACGGTCGAACCGCGGCGGATGGTCACCGGGTCGTAGATCATGCCGTTCTCGGCACGCTTCACGATTGCCACCTGGCGTGCCTGTTCTTCTATCGACATATTCTTGTGAATCACACCGATACCCCCTTCGCGCGCAATGGCGATAGCCATCTGCGATTCTGTTACGGTGTCCATTGCCGCGGTGACGAAAGGCACGTTCAACTCGATATTACGAGAGAATTTTGTTTTCAGTTCCACGGTTTTAGGCAGCACTTCCGAATAAGCGGGTATTAACAGGACGTCGTCAAAAGTCAAACCGTCCATCACGATTTTATCTGCAATAAAAGATGACATAAAATGATACTTTTTAAATTATTGCGTGCAAATTTACTTCTTTTTTCCCACAAAAGCACCGTCTTTCCGCAAATTATTCGCGAATTAATACGATTTAACAGGCACCGGAACGGCAGGTGCACCCATGCCCTCTTCCCGTCAGTTGGCCATCTCCGAGATGAACTTAATCCGCACGAGCCTTATCTCGTCTTCCGAGTAATCCTCCCCCAGTTCGGCAATGGCCGTTTCAAGGTCGTCGGTATCGCTTTCGCTGAAATAGCCGTAGATGTCATCGACATGGTCTTCGTCCATCACGTCCTCAAGGAAATAATCGATGTTCAGCTTGGTGCCGCTATATACGATGGCCTCCACCTCATCAAGCAAGTCTTCAAAGTCGATGCCCTGCGCATTGGCGATATCGTCGAGGGCGATTTGCCGGTCGATGCTCTGTATGATTTTCACTTTCAGCATCGATTTCTTCGCCACGGTGCGCACGCGCAGGTCGGCCTGCCTCACGATATCGTTCTCCTCGCAGTAACGCTTTATCAAGTCGACAAACTCCTTGGCATACGTCTGCTTGATTTTCCCCTCGCCTACGCCTTGGATATTCTTCAGTTCTTCGAGTGTCACAGGATAGTCGGTCGCCATTTGCTCGAGCGATACATCCTGGAAGATAACGTACGGCGGCCGCTCCATTTTCTTCGACACCTTCTTGCGCAAGTCTTTCAGCATCGAATAGAGTGCCGGGTCGAGTGCGCAGGTACCTCCCTCATGCACCATCTCGTCTTCCTCCTCTTCATTAAATTCCTTGTCTTCAACAATCATAAACGATTTAGGTTTTTTCAGAAATTTCTTCCCCTCGGCCGTGATTTTCAACAGCCCGTAATTCTCCACGTCCTTTTTCAAGTATCCTGCGATAAGTGCCTGCCGGATGACAGGATTCCATATTTTCTCGTCCACGTCTTCGCCTGCGCCGAATTCCTCCAGCTCCTGATGTTTATGCGCGGTGATTTCCGCGGTTTCTTTCCCCATGACGAAGTCGATGACATAGTCGCTGCGGAAGTTTTCCTTAATGGCTGCAATAGCGTTGAGCACGATGACCAGCCACTGCCTGGCCTCTATCTTCTTCTTCGGATGCAGGCAGTTGTCGCAGTTGCTGCAGTTGTCCTTTTCGTATATCTCGCCGAAATAATGGAGCAGCATCTTGCGGCGGCACACGCTGGTCTCGGCATAGGCGGCCGTTTCCTGCAACAGCTGGCGGCCGATGTCCTGTTCGGCCACCGGCTTGCCTTCCATGAACTTATCGAGTTTCTGCAGGTCTTTGTTCGAGTAGAACGTGATGCACAGCCCCTCGCCGCCATCGCGCCCGGAGCGGCCCGTCTCCTGATAATAGCCCTCCAGGCTCTTGGGGATGTCGTAATGGATGACGAAGCGCACGTCGGGCTTGTCGATGCCCATCCCGAAAGCGATGGTCGCCACGATGACATCGATTTTCTCCATCAGGAAGTCATCCTGCGTCTGCGAACGGGTGGCCGAATCGAGGCCGGCATGATAGGCTGCCGCCTTGATGTCGTTGGCCCTCAATACGGCAGCCAGCTCCTCCACTTTCTTCCGCGACAGGCAGTAGATGATGCCGCTCTTGCCCGTATGTTGCTTGATAAACTTGATTATCTGCTTATCGGTGTCGTCATCGCCCTTCTTCTGGCGCACTTCATAATAAAGGTTGGGGCGGTTGAACGAACTTTTAAACTCGATGGCATCGAGGATGCCGAGGTTTTTCTTGATGTCCGTGCGCACCTTGTCGGTGGCCGTAGCCGTCAGCGCGATAACCGGCGACTTGCCTATCTCGTTGATAATCGGCCGTATGCGGCGGTACTCGGGACGGAAGTCGTGCCCCCACTCCGAGATACAATGAGCCTCGTCGATGGCATAGAACGATATTTTCACTGTTTTCAGGAAGTCGACGTTGTCTTCCTTCGTCAGCGATTCGGGAGCCACGTACAACAGTTTCGTGCGCCCCGAGCGGATATCGGCTTTCACCTGGTCGACGGCCGCTTTGTTCAGCGATGAGTTCAGGTAATGGGCCACGCCCTCCACCTCGCTCAGGTTGCTGATGACGTCCACCTGGTTCTTCATCAGCGCTATCAGCGGCGAAATCACGATGGCCGTACCTTCCATCAGCAGCGACGGCAACTGATAGCAAAGCGACTTGCCGCCCCCCGTAGGCATGAGCACGAACGTATCGTTGCCGTCGAGGACGTTGCGGATTATCGCTTCTTGGTCGCCTTTGAACTTATCAAATCCGAAATATTTCTTTAATGCTTCTACAAGATTCACTTTGCCTTTCATGTCTTATTATCTTAGTTTTAGGGGGCTGCACGGCATGTCAGCTTGCCTGTAAACGGGCTTTGTCCAGCTGCCGGCGGGCGTATTCGAGCGACACCTCGAAAGTCTTCACTTTCTTTGAAGGCACTTCGAACATGGCGTCCATCATGATGTTCTCAACAATCGAACGCAGGCCGCGGGCGCCTAACTTATATTCCACGGCCTTGTCTACAATCAGCTTGAGCGAGTCGTCGGAGAAGGTGAGCTTGATGCCGTCCATATCGAACAGCTTCTCATACTGCTTCACGATGGAGTTCTTCGGTTCGGTAAGAATCTTCCCCAGCGCCTCGCGGTCGAGCGGGTTCAGGTAGGTAAGCACCGGCAGGCGCCCGATGATTTCCGGGATGAGCCCGAACGACTTAAGGTCTTGCGGCGCCACGTATTTCATCAGGTCGCCCTTGTCTATCTTACGCACGTTCTGCACGGAGTTATACCCCACCACGCGGGTGTTCATGCGCTGGGCTATCTTTTGCTCGATGCCGTCGAACGCGCCGCCGCAGATAAACAGGATGTTGCGCGTGTCCACATGGATATACTCCTGGTCGGGATGCTTACGCCCCCCCTGCGGCGGAACGTTTACCACCGTGCCCTCCAGCAGCTTCAGCAGCCCTTGCTGTACACCCTCGCCGCTCACGTCGCGCGTGATGCTCGGATTGTCCGACTTGCGTGCTATCTTGTCTATCTCGTCGATAAACACGATGCCGCGCTGGGTTGCCTCCACGTTATAATCGGCCACCTGCAACAGCCGCGAGAGGATGCTTTCCACGTCTTCGCCCACGTAGCCGGCCTCGGTGAACACCGTTGCGTCGACGATAGTGAAAGGCACGTCGAGCAGCCTGGCGATAGTGCGTGCCAGCAGGGTTTTCCCCGTACCGGTAGAGCCCACCATGATGATGTTGCTTTTCTCGATTTCCACCCCCCCGTCGTCCTCCGGCTGCTGCAACCGCTTATAATGGTTGTACACGGCTACAGACAGATAGCGTTTGGCCTCATCCTGCCCGATGACATACTGGTCGAGATATTCCTTTATCTCCTTAGGCTTCGGCACCTTCTTCAGCTTGAACTTGCCACCGTCCTTGTCCTTCGCTTTATCATTCACACCGGACGACCGGACTATCTGGTAAGCCTGCTGGGCGCAATCCTCACAGATAAAGCCGTTGATTCCCGATATGAGCAGCTTTACGTCTTTCTCGTCTCTCCCACAAAAGTTACAAACTTTCTTCATCTTCATCCTATTAGGGGTCTTACGGGCGGGCAGCCCGGAGGAGTTCCCGTTTTTCCGTAAGCGGAATTATTCCTTTCTGGTTAATACTTGGTCTATCATCCCATACTCCTTGGCCTCGTCGGCGGTCATCCAGTAATTGCGGTCGGAATCGTTCCAAACCTTGTCGAACGGCGTATGCGAGTGTTCCGAGATGATGGTGTATAGTTCTTTCTTGAACTTCATTATCTCCTTGGCCTCGATCTCGATGTCCGACGCCTGCCCCTGCACGCCGCCCAGCGGCTGGTGAATCATCACGCGGCTGTGGGTGAGCGCCGAGCGCTTTCCCTCCTGCCCGGCCACGAGCAGCACAGCACCCATCGAGGCTGCCATGCCGGTACAGATGGTGGCTACGTCGCTCGAGATGAACTGCATCGTATCGTAAATGCCCAGGCCGGCCGTTACGCTGCCGCCGGGCGAGTTGATATAGATGGAGATGTCCTTACCCGAATCCACCGAGTCGAGGTAGAGCAGCTGGGCTTGCAGCGTATTGGCCGTATAGTCGTCGATTTGCGTCCCGAGGAAGATGATGCGGTCCATCATCAGGCGAGAGAACACGTCCATCTGCGTCACGTTCAGCTTGCGCTCCTCCAAGATATACGGATTAAGATACTGGGCCTGCGCGCTGATGACCTCGTCAAGCACGAGCCCGTTGACACCTAAATGCTTGGTAGCATATTTCCTAAAATCGTTGTTCATATTCTTTGTTCGTTTTTATATTCCTTCTTTTCATTCACAAGGTCTGAAAGGCACCGCCCCGCTCCCCGCAGGGTGCGAAATAAGGAGGTTACCGACCTTTTATTCTGTTCGTAGGAACAAAGTTAATAAAAAAAGTCGACAACCTCCTTATATCTGAGGTATTTTTTCAAAAAAAGATTATTTTGCCTGCATCAGCTGCTGGAAGTCGTCAAGACTGATGGCCTTCTCGTTCAGCTTCACCACCTTCTTCAGGGCTTCCGTCAGCTTCATGTCGACGGCGCGGTCGACAAGGCTGTCCACGCTTTCGCGCTTCTTTATCATGTCGTCAGCATAGTTGTCGAGGTATTCCTCGGGCACGTTGCTCATCCCGTACTGTGCAAACTGTGCGCGGGCGGCCTCCTTGGCCACGTGCTTCACATCGTTGTCGCCTACCTTGATTCCCAGTGCTGCCACCAGCTGCTCCTTTATAAGGTGCCACTCCAGCTCCTTCACGCTGCCTTCGTAATTGTCCTCAACAAACTGATCGCCCTTTTCCTTGTTGTTGTTCAGCATAATCCGCTTCAACAGGGCATCGGGGAATACCAGCTTGCCCACCTTCTTCTCCATGTGGGCACGCACGTCGAGCAAGAACTTGTAGTCCTGGTCCTGCACCAGCTGCTGCCTGATGCCGTCGGCGATTTTCCCGCGGAAGGCTTTCTCGTCCGTCACGGTGCCCTCGCCGTATACCAGGTCGAACAGTTCCTGATTCACCTCGCCCTTCACGAAGCGCGAAATCTCCGTCACCTGATAGGTGAAGTCGGAATCCAAGTCAGCCACCTGTTCTTTCTCTATTTTCAACAGCGCAGCCACTTCCACCGCGCTTTCCGGATAGGCTTTCTTCGGGTTGAAAGTGATGATGTCGCCCAATTTGGCCCCATCGAAGAGGTTCTTCTGCTCGTCCACCTTAATATATTGGGGCATCAGTACGGCGCTTTCCACCACGATGCCGCCCTCCTTGTTGCTGCCGTCGGCGTTCAGCTCGCGGATATCGCCTTTCAGCATGTCGTTCTGTGCAGCGTCGTAAACCTCTACCTTGTCGTAATGGCCTGTACGGCTTTGGAACATTTCCACCTGCCGGTCTATCAGCTTATCGTCCACTTCGATGGCATAGTAGTCCACCTTGTCCCTGCCGGTCAGTTCGGCCTTGAATTCCGGTGCAACGGCGATGTCGAATACAAATTCGAACGTTTCGTCTTTCTCGATGTCGATCTGGCCCTGCTTGTCGCTCGGCAGGGGTTCGCCTAACATCCGGATATTGTTCTCGCGTACATATTCATAGATTTTCTCACCCACCAGCTTGTTCACCACGTCCATTTTCACGCCGGCACCAAACTGGCGCTTGATCATGCCTGCCGGGGCTTGCCCGGGACGGAAACCGGGGATATTGGCTTTCTTACGGTAATCTTTCAGAGTCTTCTCGACTTCCGGCTGATAATCTTCCTTCTCAACGGTCAACGTCAACAGCCCATTGACTTTGTCGGGGTTTTCAAATGAAATATTCATCTTCTGTTTGTATAATTAAGTATTTATTTCCGAAATCGAAGTGCAAAATTACTTATAAAAGGTGTAACGGCCTAACGATTTGGAAAAATTAACTATTGTTTCAGTACGGCGATCCGCTATTACCAGCATTGCGCCAGCGCCTGGTACGTTCTGTACAAGCACCTTGTAGCCTCCCTACAAGCACCTTGTAGCACGATTACAAGCACCTGGTAACAAGCGTACAAGATGCTTGTACGAATCTTGTACTTTGCCTCACAGAAGCCGTTAAACACACAGAAGCCGTCCAATTAGCTGTGAAGCCGGATAAAGTGCCACGGAAATCACTTCCCCAAAGATTCATTTTCTTAACCTAACAGTTTTATAATTCCGGATTTTTATGTAAATTTGCCGCATCGTATCATGAAACGTATCTACGAAAGGCAGTAAGGATGCGACAGGAGGCTACAAGCAACGTGGAGGCAAACTAAACCAAATAATAAAATAAAAACAGGAAAACATCATGCCACCCGAGAAAAAATTCCCAACAGGGCTGCACACCCGCCCCCGGCACAGGGCTTGCGGTCGCATGATGGCATAGCAAAAACCATAACGATGCAGAAAAACATTGTGCTCATAATCTCATTATCGTTGAACTGGGTACTGCAAGTGGGTGCTCAGTCACAATGTACGGTGACTCATTTCGATGAGTTCAGCGGCATGGCACAATGGTATGTAACACAGATTGTGCAAGACAAGCAGGGTATGATGTGGTTTGCCACATGGAATGGCCTGAACCGATATGATGGTTATACATTCGAGAGCTTTAAATCCCGTGTGGGGGATGATGTCGACATGCCATCTGACCGTATACTGAATATATACTTGGCTAAAGATGGTAACCTGAGATGCTATGTCGATAACAGGGTGTTTGGGTTCTGTACTCGCACATGTAAGTTTTATGCACTGACGAAGGCAGAGGAACGACGGATGGTTGGTATGTTTGAACGAATGCACCAGCGCGAACTGAAGTTTGCCGACTCGGGTAAGCCCAACATATATAAAGACGTGTATGGAACAGAATGGTCGATTAGCCAGTCGGGTAATCTGAAATACAAGGATTCGCATACAGGCAGGTTCGTGGATTACCCTTCGGATTGGCATGGGGCCGACCGTATGATATTCCGTACAGCCGACAGGGAGGGGAATGCTTGGTTTACAAGCAGTTACGGTGCCTTCAAATTATCGTTTAGAAGAAAACCCTACACTTTTTTGCGGCAGAAGAAACCTTACCAAGTGCGCTGCTTCTATCTGGACCGAAAGAATCGTTACTGGATAACAACGCGCGACGATGCAACCGTGAGACTCTATGACCGCGATAATCGGCTGCTTGGCTATTTAGGTGGCGACGGCAGGTTACACACAGAATACACCCCGTTCATTTCGAGAATATATAATGTGCTGCAAGATTCGAGAGGCACCTACTGGCTGTGCAGTAAGCCTGGAGGATTGTTCCGCATGAAGGAAACCGCCGAGGGAATTTTCAAAATTGAGAATTTCGTCCATGACAGCAGAAACAGCAATTCTTTGTCTGACAACGAATTGTATGATTGCATCGAAGACAGATGGGGACGCTTGTGGATTGCCAGTTTTAACCGTGGAATAAATTGCATCCCTAATCCGCAAGCCGGGAAACCGGTTTTCCTGCATCAAAGGAACGGGTTACGGCTGCCAAGAAATGGCGGTCAGCGCGTAAGACAGTTCCACATCACCCGGCAGCACATCTTGATGGCAGCAACCACAACGGGTTTAATCGTGGCCGACATTGCACCAAAGGAGGCCCGCAAGGTAGAGTTCAATCTGCATACGAGGAATGTGCACCGCAGCCATAGCTTGAGCAACAATGCAACGATGTATGTGTCGGAAGATGCAAAGCACCGCATCTATGTGTGTACGGAGAGCGGGGGCGTTAATCAGGTTACATCAAGCAATTTACTGTCCAAGGAACTGGAATTCAGGCATTTCAACTTGTCGAATGGTTTTCCTTCGGATGTAGCACTCTCGGCAGTGCCCTTTTCCCAAGGGATGCTCATTGTAAGCAATAACCAGATTATCCGACTGAATCCTGACGAGAAGGAGCCAGGTAACTTTGAATCATACTTCTCGCAAGATAAACTGCGCTTTTCAGACGCAACACCAACCATACTGCCTGATGGCAGAAGGATATTCGGGCTACAGACGGGTGCTTTCACATTACCTTCAGGCAAAATCAGGAAGAGCCAGTTTGTGCCGCCAATAGCCTTTACGGCATTATCGGTGAACAACGGTCAGCCCGACCTGTCGGTGAACCGGCTGGACACGCTGGTGCTCAACCCTAAGGAACGCAACCTATTCCTGCAGTTTGCTGCCCTTGAATATGCTGCCGATGGAACCATCCTGTATTCATTCAGACTGGGCGATGGCGACGAGCCGTGGAACAACATCGGCAAGGACCACTCGGTGACTTTCCTGGAAATGGCGCCTGGAAGATATAAGCTGCAGATACGCTCGACCAACAGCGACGGCGTATGGGTGGACAACACTCGCACATTATATATAATTGTGAAGCCTACATTCTGGGAAACCCGTTGGGCCATGTTGCTGTATATATTGCTGATTGGGGCGACCGTATGGGGCGTGTTCTATATGCGCAAATATATCGTCGGCCTGAAACGCCGACAGAAAGAACTCCATGAAGACTATCTGGCCCTACTCAATTCAAACACGGCGGCTAAGCCACAAACAACCGCGGCAGGGAACGAACACACCCAACCTAAAAAGAAGGCTAAGATGAAGCCCGAGGACGAACTCTTCATGCAGCGCGCCATGAAATTCATAGAGGAACATCTGGTCGACCCAGACATCAACATTGGCGACATGGTGGAGGCAACGGCTACCAGCCGGTCGGGATTGAACCGAAAGATGAAATCGTTGCTGGGCGTAACGCCTGTTGACTTTATACGCGAGGCAAGAATCCGCCGCGCCTGTCAGGCGCTGCAGGAAGGTGCATCGGTGAACGATGCCGCTTACAGTTGCGGTTTTTCGGATCCAAAGTATTTTGGAAAATGTTTTAAAGCCGAAATGGGCATGACCCCAACAGAGTATAAAGCCGATTTTTTTGCCAAATAAGGAGTAGAAACACGTCAATATCGCATTTTGACAAAAAAACACTCCAAAATGGGAAAATTATTCTCCTCACTTGGATTTTAGTTGAGTATTTTTGCCGTGTCAAAAAATGAACGGCTAATACTGAAATCTAAGTAAATTAATAATTAACTTAAACATGAAAAAGTGTATTTATTATGCTATGAGAACTTTTTCTTTGGCGGTGGTACTGACAATAGCCCAGGTGAGCTTTGCACAGACCAAGACCATCAAAGGGACAGTTACCGACGGCAGCCAAGAGCCGCTGATCGGCGTAAGCGTTACGATTAAAGGTACGCGCAACACTGGTGTTATTACCGATGTAAACGGTAATTACTCTATTACGGTGCCTAACAACAAGGCCGTGCTGGTTTTCAACTACATTGGCTTCTGTGAGATGCAGCAGGACGTAGGCGGGAAGTCAACATTGAACGTTCAGCTGAAAGAAGACAATATCGGCCTCAACGAGGTAGTGGTTATTGGTTACGGAACAGTGAAGCGCAAGGACCTTACGGGCTCGGTAGCCTCAGTGAGAGGTGAGGACTTGGCTGCTGTACCTGTGAACAACGTGGCTCAGGCCCTGCAGGGCCGGCTGGCTGGCGTGAACGTAGTATCAAGCGACGGACGTCCTGATGCCGAAGTTTCAATCCGCGTACGTGGCGGCGGGTCAATCACCCAAAGCAATGCACCTCTGTTTATAGTAGACGGCTTCCCTGTTACGGCTATCAATGACATTCCTGCATCAGAAATTGAAAGTATCGACGTGCTGAAGGATGCTTCATCAACAGCTATATACGGTGCCCGTGGTGCTAACGGTGTAATCCTCGTGACCACCAAGAAGGCCGGAGGCGGAAAAGTGAAGGTGAGTTACGACGGCTACGTGCAGATGAAGAATGTGGCTGAGACACTGGGGACGATGAGCGCTCAGGACTACGTGAACTATACCTGGGGATATGGTACCTCAAGAGGTGAGGGCGTGGGCGACGCTGTCGCAAAGTACTTCGGCCTGGGCAGCAAGTATGGCAATCACTATGCCGATTATGCCAATACAGGGACACATGATTATACTGACGATTTGCTGCGCACCGCATGGACCCACTGTCACAATGTAGCTATAAGCGGGGGTGCCGAAAAAACACACTTCGCGGCTAATGTAAACTACATCAATGATCAGGGTATTAAGATTCGTTCAGGACTGGAGAAATTCTCAGCTTCGCTGAAGTTGCAGCAACAGTTGCTCAGCAACTTGATCTTCGACATCGACCTGCGCTATTCAGAGACCACCAACAATGGACAGGAACGCGTGCAGAGCGGTCGGGGGTCTGAGGTTTCGGGAGCTTACAAGTATCGTCCAATTGACAACCCACTGGGCGGCGTAGGCGTTTCTGAAATTTCAGGCTTGAGCTTTGGTGTTAAGAATATCGACGACAGTTATCATGCAAACCCTTTGATGCTTGTAGAGAGTGTTACCAACTGGCGTAACTCACGCAATCTGCGTGGCAGCGGCTCACTGACATGGGAAACCATGAAAGGACTGACAGCCCGCACGGAGGTATCCGTATCGCGCATGAACGGCACATCAAAATACTATGACAACGGCTATAACGACTCTGCTGAGAAGCGTGCAACACTTGGTCGCAGCACAGGCACAGGCCTACGCTGGCTGAACACACTGAACTATGTATTCGACCTGGATAAGGATAACTCGTTCAACGCGTTATTGGGCCATGAGTTAATCAAAAACACCTCAGAGTCATCGCAGCTGGCTGGCTATGGCTATCCCGACAATTTTGATTACGACACAGCTATCGGCATGATCAATACTGCAACACGTTCGTTCTCGGCCATCAACTCAATCGGAGTCCCTACGCATACAGTATCGTACTTTGCCCGGCTTAACTACACACTGATGAATCGCTATCTGTTCACGGCCACCATGCGTGCCGATGGCAGTTCGAAGTTTGCTCCTAACAACCGTTGGGGCTACTTCCCCGCAGCCGCCTTCGGATGGCGCGTAAGCGAGGAACCTTTCATGTCTGGCACAAGAGACTGGCTGTCAAACCTGAAACTCCGTTTGTCATACGGAACATCGGGCGCCGACAATATCAGCTCAAACCTATGGCGGGAGACATGGAAAACCACCAGCGCTGCCAACAACAAGGTGACCATTAATGGAGAGAAAACCCCTTTCTATCAACCTGACGGTCTGTTGGCAAACAACGACCTGAAGTGGGAGACAACCATTTCGCGCAACTTGGGTATTGACTATGGATTCCTGGACGGACGCATAAATGGTAGTCTGGAACTATACTGGAACACTACAAAAGACCTGCTGATGCTCGTACCTATTGACAATACGACCGGTTATACCTATCAATATCAGAACTTTGGACAGACATCAAACCGCGGTTTCGAAATCTCTGCTCATGTTGACGTCGTTCGTACCAAGGATTTGCGCTTCAACGTAGGGCTGGTCCACAACTATAATAAGAATAAGGTTGACAACCTGAACAATGCCGACATCTACCAATATTCATCATACTGGGCTTCATCGGCAACAATGCCCGTTAACGACTATATGCTTGAAGAAGGCAAGGCAGTAGGTATTGTACGCGGATTCAAATCTGCTGGTTTCTACACTGTTGGCGACTTTAATTACATCAACGGACAATATGTGCTGAAGGCTGGTGTGCCAGACTTCGACCGTTCCATCTCGGCCAACTACATGAATCCTTATGATCTTCCAAACGGACAGAGTGCCTTCCCGGGTGCAGCTAAGTTTGTGGATACTGATGGCAGCGGGCGTGTGACACTTGATGATGCAACCGAGCTGGGTGAGGTGATGCCGCACCACACAGGTGGTTTCTCGCTGAACCTACAATACAAGAACTGGGATGCAAGTGCCAACTTCAACTACGTACTTGACGGCAAGATATACAATGCCAATGCCATGATGAACCTATCGGGGGGTGAATATGGTGACTTGACAGCTCAGAAACTGGCTTTCGTTGCTGATGCTTACAAGATATATAATGTGAACACATCGGGCGAACTCTATGCTGTGACCGACCCAGAAGAACTCAATACACTGAATGCCAATGCTAAGTATCCTGTGCCTTACCATCAGAACGGCATTGTCACCGACCGGTTCCTTGAGAGTGCTGCTTACCTACGCCTACAGACATTGACCATTGGCTACACACTGCCAAAGAGTCTGCTGACAAATGCTGGTATCAGCAATATGCGTCTCTATCTAACTGCAAGTAATCTCTTTACCATCACAGGGTATTCTGGCGTAGATCCAGAGGTGAACGCCAGTACCACTGGCCGCACCGGATTTCAGGAAAGTGTAAAGGTTTTGCCTACACTCAACATGGACTGGGGAGCTTATCCCCGTGCACGCACCTTTACATTTGGTGCAAATATCAGTTTCTAACTTAATGTTTGACAATAAAACAGCATACAGATATGAAGAAATATACAACAACGGTAATGGCAGCTACGATGCTGCTCTTTGCTACAGGATGTGCCGATTATTTGGAAACGACGTCGCCCAGTGTAGTCGACAAGGAGTTTGTCTTCAGCAATGCACAGTCGGCCCGTTCTGCCCTTTACTACGGTTACCAGACACTGCAGAATGCCCGCAGCCTTCACTCCGTGGGATTTTTCTGGACCCCGGTATGGGGCTCAGATATAGAGGATGCCCAGGATACCTATAGCGAGGGCAGCGCTGGTTGCCAGGAGAAAACTTTCTATCCAGGCGGAACTGAAAACTATAACATCAACTCGGGTGAAGGAACCGAGGTGTTCGGACAGATGTATAACACCATTGCCGTATGCAACTCGCTCATCAATGCATTCGAAGAGAAGGCCAATTTCCAAGAAATCATGACTGGTGAACCTAACGAAATGTCGGATATCTACGGACAAGCCGTTGCATTGCGTGCTACCTGCTACTGGGAGTTGTTCAAATGGTATGGCGACGTGCCTCATGCACTGAAGACCGGCGAAAAGGCCGAAGGATTGACTTCGCGCTTTGCCATTGCCGATTATCATATTGCAAAGCTTTGCGAGGTTGAACCACACATGTTCCGCGTAGGCGAGAGTTCACATCGTGCCGACGTGATGAACCGTACGTATGTGCAGGGACTTATTGGCCGTATGTGCCTTTATAACGGCGGCTACAACACACGTAGAACCGACTTGGGCACCAGCTTCTATATTGATGGCGAAGGCAAGCAGCTGAGCTTTGAAGACTGGAGCGTAGAAAAGAATAAGGCCATTTATGGCCGCCGCACAGACTGGAAACATCTCTATCAGATTGCTCGCGAATATCTGCAAGCTGCTGTGAGTAACCACGGAGCCATTAAGCTACATCTCACCGATCCGCGTACGAACGAAGCCAATGGCCGTGAATATGGCAATCCCTTCCAGTATTGCTTCCAGCAAATGCATTGTGGTGTTGCAGATGGCCTGGCCGACGAATCGGTATACGAGATTCCGATGGAATACAATAATGGCGCCGACCGTCCTGCTTATATCGGCCGCCCATCACGCGGGGGTAATGGCGATGCACCTTGCGTAGGCTGCGGTCAGGATCGTGTTCAGGCCTGGTTCTACTATGGAGCATTCGACCCTAAGGATCTCCGCCGTGACGCTTCAATCACTGTTACAGGTAGCGACGGCCAGGGACACGAGGATATACAGTCGTTCAACCGTTCAAACTGGGGTTGTGGGGCTGGCCCTGCAACAAACAAATGGGACTGGAATCGTTTGCAGGCTCCAAATACCAATAGCTATGGTACATCGGGTATCAACGTTAGCTACATGCGTATCTCGGATATCTATCTAATGCTGGCTGAGGTCCTGGCAGCTTTGGGAGATGACGGAGCCGCAAAGAGCACGCTGGCCATTGTGCATAATCGCAACTATGAAGGCGGTGTAGATCCAAACTTCGATAAGTTTATCAGCCAGTGTGGTTCGGTGTGGGACGCCGTGATCCAAGAGCGTGCATTTGAGTTCCTGGGTGAGGGTGTACGTCGTTTCGACCTTATACGCACAGGAAAATTGCCAAAAGCAGCCGTGGAGAACCGTAAGGAAATGACCCGTATCATCGACGAAGTTGTGACTAATGGCTATGCTAAGTTTGCCAACGGCAACGAACTGCCAGCCTATATATGGACAAAGATGGTCGATGCCAAGAAAGAATACGGATTCCGCTTGACAGGCCAATGCCCTGCTGGCAAGGAAGACAATCCTGTATTCTATCCAAGTTGGCGTGGTCAGCACGACGATTGGGGGGCACTCTATCCCAAGGTAGCAGGAGCTACAGAAACTAACGTAGCCATCAAGGGCTTGTTCAAGCACATTACCCCTGGCAGTGCCGAGGCTAAGGCGCTGGAAGCTGAGGGCTATGAGCAAAAGCCATGGGCTGTGGACATGGATAGATTCCGTGATTCATATGCGACAAAATTGCTTGCTGGTTACAGTGATGCCGACTATGCAGCAAGGAACCCTCCAATCTACTTGTTGCCATTTACCTATAACACATTGACAACATCAAACATCACCAATGGTTATGGTTTCCGTCAAAAGCAGTGATTCTCCGTCCCAAATCTCCGTATTAGACTTAAAGTAAGTTGCCATCATTTTTTAGAGTAGAAACATATAAGGGGGAAGTGCGTGATGTGCTTCCCTCTAAAAAAGAAAATCAATGAAAAAGATTATATCAGCTATATGGGTGTCTCTATGGATTGCCACAGGGGCACATGCATCAGGTAAGATATTCCGTGCTGTCGTTGCTTCTGATGGTAGCGGTGATTACAAGTCGGTGCAAGCGGCTATTGACGCTGTGCCCGACAACAATCTCAATCAGTATAATATATATATCAAGCCAGGGACCTACAAGGAGCATGTCTTCATTCCCCGGGGGAAAGGCCGTCTGAGCCTTATTGGCGAAGACTGTGACAAGGTGTTTATTTCGGACGACAGGAAGAGTGGCGGACCGAATAATTATCCTGTAGATATGGGTGCAACAGTGGTTATCCATGCCTGCGATGTAACGCTGCAGGGAATAAGTTTTGTGAATTCACATGGTTATAAGGCCAATGATGGTCCACAGGCTTTGGCACTCTATGCAAAGGGCGACCGCATTGCTATGGATCATTGCAAGATATTGGGGTTTCAAGATACTTACCGTACCCCGGAAGCTGATAATGGCCGTAACTACCTAAGTAACTGTTTGATTCTTGGTGGAATTGATTTCATCTATGGTAATGGTAATGTGTGGTTTGAAAAATGTACCATTAAAGTAAACTTGAAAAAAGGAGGTTGGATTGTCGCACCAAAACACCGCCCAGAAACCCGCTGGGGTTACGTATTTAATAGCTGTAAGCTCACAGCTGATGGTGATCCGAAGAAAACGAGTATATGGCTTGGACGCCCCTGGCACCATCAGCCACAAACCGTTTATCTCAACACTCGTTCGGAAATCACATTGCCAGCCGAGGGATGGTATCCGACGATGAACGGGCTGCCTTCTGTGTTTGCCGAATATAATACGATGGATGGTGACGGCCGCCCTATAGACCTTTCAAAGCGAATCAACCGTTATTACAGAATAGACGAGAAAGGCGACACCATTTGGTGTACGGCAAAGAATGTTCTGACAGCCGAAGAGGCAGCTCTCTACACAGTAGAAGCTGTAATGAGCGGCGATGACTTGTGGCAGCCAAAAAGGATTTTCCTGCCTTCAGAAAAGCCGGCAGGCTATATTGTCGTAAATGGCCGTAGTCTGCCGGTAAACGAATATGGCTGCTTTTATAGAGAGCCGCCACGCGGATGTTGACCACAGTGATGATGCTACATTTTCCGTAAATTATACTGCGTAATAATTTGTTCATCCGTTAACTCGTAATAAGTTTTCCCCGGAAGTAATCGATGATGTAATCAAGCCCCTCATCGAGCTTCACCTTTGGTTCCCAACCTATGACCGACTTGGCCAGCGCAATGTCAGGACAACGCTTTTGGGGGTCGTCGCTCGGAAGCGGCCGGAAAACAATCCTGCTCTTTCCGCCCACCTTTGCGATCACCTTCTCAGCCAGTTCGAGCATGGTGAATTCGCCCGGATTACCGATATTTACAGGCCCTACGAAGTCGTCGCCGGTAGCCATCACGCGTATCATGCCCTCTATCAAATCGCTCACGTACTGGAACGAGCGTGTCTGCTGGCCGTCGCCGTAAATCGTGATGTCCTCGCCTTTCAATGCTTGGACGACGAAGTTGGAAACCACGCGCCCGTCGTGGATGGCCATCCGGGGGCCATAGGTATTGAAGATGCGAATCACCTTTATGCGCACGCCGTGCAGGCGGTGGTAGTTGAAGTAGAGCGTCTCTGCACAACGCTTCCCCTCGTCGTAACACGCCCGTTCGCCTATCGGGTTCACGTTTCCCCAATAGCTCTCGGGCTGCGGATGCACGGCAGGGTCGCCGTACACCTCGCTGGTAGAGGAAAGCAGTATCTTGCAATGAGTGCGGCGGGCCAAACCGAGCATGTGGAAGGCACCGAACACCGATGTTTTCGTTGTCTGTATAGGGTCTTGCTGATAATAAATCGGCGAGGCCGGGCATGCAAGGTTATAGATTTCGTCCACTTCGGCCCAATAGGGGTTGATGACATCGTGGCGCACCAGTTCGAAATTAGGCCTGCCTATCAGATGCCAGATATTCTCCTTCGAGCCCGAGTAAAAGTTGTCGAGGCAAATCACGTCGTTGCCTTCATTAACAAGCCGTTCGCACAGATGCGAGCCGATAAACCCGGCGCCGCCGGTAACCAGAATCTTTTTCATAAGCACTTTAAATTATCAGATTAATCCTCCTCCTGGAGCCGCCCGCCTGTCGCGGAGCAGCCCCCTACGGCTTTACCCATGCCCCGATGACCTCGGCAATATATACGGCATGGATGCCGGGGGCAAAGTTCTTGTAGGCTTCGCAGGGCGTACCGTTGCGGAAGTCGTCCCGGGTTTGGTGGAACACCGTCATTATCTCGCACTCGATGATGCTCTTGGCCTCCTTGAAATAAGGTGTGCCGTTTTTCGTATAGGCTACGTGCAGGCCCAGCGCGGCAGCCTTGTCGCCGTCGCGCCCGCTCTTACGCCCCATGTACTCTATTACCTTCAAGTCGTCAAACTCCATCACCGTGAACCGCGGGTATTTCTCCATGAACTGGTACGTATAGCGGCCGGGAGCCACGTAAACCGTGACCGTAGGGCGGTGATAGCCCAGGTAGTTGCCCATCGCGCCCCAGCCGATGGTCATGGCATTGTAAGCGGTGCTGTCGCCCGAGGCCAGGATGGGGGCGTTGGTGAAAAACGTGAAGGCATTCTGCGTGAAATCCTTCTGTACGTTGATGCCCCTGAAACCGTCAGTCTCCTGTGCTACGGTGTTGCCGGGGAATAATCCCGGCAGTGCTGCGGCCATGAAAATGGCGAATACGTATCTTCTCATCTTATCCTTATATTCCGTAAATGCTGGTAATAAAATAGCGGATGCGTCCGCGGACTATAGCTTGGCGAGGAAACGGTCGCGGTCGACGACGAAACGCAGGTGCGTACCCTCGCCTATCAGCGTGTCGCCCTCGCGGGCCTCGACGCGGAACGAAAGCTTGCGCCCGTCTATCTCTTCGAGCGTCGCGGTGGCTGCGACGCGTGCCCCGGGCTTCGAAGGCTTCAAGTGGCTCGACGCTATGTGCCCGCCCACCGTGGTCTGCCCCTCGCCGAGCGCAGGCGCCACGGCGAGCATGGCGGCATTCTCCATCAATGCCAACAAGGCGGGCGTAGACAAAACGGGCATATCCCCCGAACCTAAAGCTATGGCTGTATCCGCGTCGCTTACGACCATGGCACTCGTGTGTGCCAATCCTTTCCCTATCATCATGCTTACTTGTTTTTTATTTGCAAAAATACGAAAAAAAACACATATCAGCCCATTTTACTGAAAAAAACGGGGCGTTCGCTTAAATTATTTCCGCAGACGGTGCTTTCTTCCTACCTTTGCCGCAACGAACAGGGTATATCACATCAATAATAAGGGCATGAGCCGATAAGACAAAATATATAACTCTCTTGATAATAATGGTATGTTAAATTAAAGTTAAGGCCGGGTTCTTCGCGATGAAGAGCCCGGTCTTTTTAGTAACTTTGCGGCCGTTATGGCACTCATAAAATCTATTAAGGGTCTCACGCCGAAATGGGGAAGAGACTGTTATTTCAGCGAAAATGCCACCATCGTGGGCGAGGTAACCATGGGCGACGAATGTTCTATATGGTTTAATGCAGTAGTAAGGGGCGACGTGGCCCCCATTACCATCGGGCACCGCACCAACGTGCAGGACGGCAGCTGCATCCACGTGACCAACACCACCGGCCCTATCGTCATAGGAAACGACGTGAGCATAGGCCACAACGCTACGGTACATGCCTGCACCATCCGCGACGGAGCACTTATCGGCATGGGGGCTACCCTGCTCGACCACTGCGAGGTGGGCGAAGGGGCTGTCGTGGCTGCCGGCTCACTGGTGCTGCAAAAGACAATCATCGGCCCGCATGAGATATGGGGCGGCGTACCGGCGAAGTTTATCAAGAAAACACGCCCCGACCAGGCGGAATCGTTCGCCAAGCATTACGTGGAATACTCGAAATGGTATCTGGAAGAAGACCTGAAGCCAGCGAAAGCCCCTACTGACTGATCTGCCTTAATACCCGGCACGGATTCCCCACTGCCACGCAATTCGCCGGTATATCCTTCACAACGACAGAGCCGCCGCCGATAACGGCACCGTCGCCGATGGTAACGCCCGGCATCACTTGCACGCCGGCGCCTATCCACACGTTATTGCCCACGGTTATGGGCAATGCCCACTCGAGCCCCCGGTTGCGCCGGGCGGCATCGGTAGGGTGCTGGGCTGCATAGAAGCCGCAATTAGGCCCGACGAAGACGTTGTCGCCGAAGGTTACCTGCGCCGCATCGAGGATGACGCAATTGGTGTTTGCGAAAAAGTTCTCGCCTATCCGTATATTATAACCGTAGTCGCAGAAAAACGGCTGTACGATTTCGAACACCTGCCCTGCCGCACCCAGTATGCGCCGCATCGACTGCTGCAGTGCACCGGTGTCAGAAGGGTGCAGGCGGTTGTACTCGTAAAGACGCCCGCGGCAGTCCATCCGTCCGCGCACCAGTTCACTGTCGGAACAAGCATCGTAGAGCTCGCCGGCTTGCGCCTTCTCTTTCTCCGTCATTACTTGTTCTTCTGGTAATACCGCAAGCCGCGCTTCACGTTTTCCTTCACGGCCTTCGAGGACATCGTGGCACCGCTTACGCCGTCGACCTCTGCCGCCAGCGCCTTGCTCACCTTCATTCCGTTCCACTTGGCGAGCATCAGGCTCTCCACCCGTGCGAAGAATTTAGGCGTTTCGCCATTGGGCAAGGCTTCAATCCTCTCCACCTTGTTCTTCCTGATGTAAATCCTAAGCGGCGTAGGCCCGTGGAATCCCCGCACGTCCTTTGCCAGTGTGGCGGTATTCACGACATACGCGCCATTGTCGTTCTTCATCACATCGCCGTCGGCGGTCTTGCCGCTCGCCGGCACGGCTGCCATTATCATGGCGGCGGCAATCATTGATATCGTTTTCTCCATATTGTCGTAAACATATTTATTTTCTTACCTGTATTCCTTAAACAGCAATGCCGCGGCAACACCCGTGCCCCCGGAAAAAAGCGGAGCGCAAGGGCATCAGCCGTTCTTCAGCGTTGCCACGATATATTCGGAGCGCGTACCGATGCGGAACTTCCCGCCCCAGATACCCAGTCCGGAACTGACGTAATAACGCGTATTGCCGCGCTGCCATGGGCCGAACGCACATTCATAAATCAACCCGGTGATTAAAGAGCCGGGCCACACCTGCCCGTGGTGGGTATGCCCGCTCAACTGGAAATCGGCCCCGGCCTGCTCGGCCTGCTCGAGATGATAAGGCTGATGGTCGAGCACGATGGTGTACTTCTCCTTGTCCACACCTTCCATCAGCCGGTCGAGAGCCGCACGCTGCGCGTTGGTGCGGTCGTCGCGCCCTACGATTTGCAAATCGCCCACCGTCGCCACGCTGTCTACCAACAAGCAGATACCCGCCTCACGAAAGAAAGCCCGTGCAGCCTGCCTGTTGCTGAAATACTCATGATTGCCCAAACAGGCATAGACAGGGGCTTTCAGGCGGCGGAACTCCCCGGCCATGCCCTCTTCCATGAGCGGGCGCAGACTCATGTCGATGATGTCGCCCGCAATCAAAACCACGTCGGGCTGTTCACGGTTTACCATGTCTATCCACCGGTGCAATTCGGCACGGCGGTTGTGGTAGCCCAAATGGAGGTCGCTTATCATGACAATCTTTTGCTGCCGCTGCAGTGACTTTCCGGTAGTCAGTTCCAACGGCTGGCGCACCTTATCCTTATAGTGCAAGTTGCCGTAGAGAAAGAGGCCGGACAGCAAGGCGAACAAGCCGCCGGCCATCCACCAGTTGGCGTAAAGCCATGCTTTAGGCACTATGTGCAGAAGGCGGCCGATGTCTAACACGAGAAAGGCCATTACCATGTAAAGCATGATAACGAGCGACGAGGTACCTATTTCATAGAGGGTTGACGCCAGCGTAAGCGGCAGCCTGTCGGATATGCCCGAAAAGACGAGGAACAGCAGCAGGAAGGACATTACGCCAAGCGAGATAACGGCCGTTTTCCATAAGGCAGCTAACGGCAACAGGCACCAAAGGTGCCATCCGAGGTATGCCAACGCCAATACCGGTATAGCCAGAAACAATATAATACCCATGTACCTCACTTATATTTTTGACTGCAAAATCACAGATTAACATCCGAAAGAATCCTGTCGGTGGCTCCGGCCCGGCTCTTGACAAAAGCGCCCGCCTTGCTGCCAGCCTGCTCGAGATAGCCGGGCTGGCCGGTGAAACGTGCCATCAGGGCCCTAAAGCCGGCTGCATCCGCAATCTCGAACCCGCCCTCCTGCTCCATGATGCCCTGCGCTTCATGGAAATTCTTATTGTTAGGGCCGAAAACCACGGGCATATCCCATACGGCGGCCTCCAGCACATTGTGGATACCCACGCCGAAACCGCCGCCTACATAGGCCACCTCGCCGTAATGGTAAACCGAGGAGAGCAGCCCGAAACAGTCGATAATCAGGCAGTCGGCCTGTGCAGCCTCTTCCGGTGTCGTCTGTGTATAGCGCACGGCCTTGCCTTCAAACTTCTGTAGAATCTGTTTCAGATGGTCCTCGCCGATAACATGGGGCGCCACGATCAGCTTCCAGTCCCTATGCTCATTGAAATAGGGGATGAAGATGTCCTCGTCGGGTGCCCAGCTCGAGCCGGCCACGAACACGTTCCTGCCCTGCTTAAAGGCCTCAACGATAGGCAGCCGTTTGCTTTGCTCCTTTATCTGCAGCACGCGGTCGAACCGGGTGTCGCCCGTAATGGCCACGTCGGTGATGCCGATTTTTCCGAGCAGCTGCTTACTGATGTCGTTCTGCACGTAGAAGCGGGTAAAGCATTTCAGCACATTGGCATACTGGCGGCCATACCAGCGGAAGAATATCTGGTCGGGACGGAAGATGCTCGACACACTGTATACCGGCACGCCGCGATGGCGCAGGATATGCAGGTAGTTGTACCAGAACTCGTACTTGATGAAGAAAGCCATCACCGGGCGTATGGTGCGCAGGAAGCGGCGGGCATTGGTGATGGTATCCAGGGGCAGATAGCATACGATGTCAGCCCCTTCGTAGTCTTTACGCACTTCGTAACCCGACGGGGAGAAGAACGTAAGCAGTATCTTGTATTCGGGATGCAGCTGCCGGAGGCGCTCCATCATAGGGCGCCCCTGCTCAAACTCGCCCAGCGATGCCGCATGAAACCATACATACCGGGCATGAGGATCCATTTTCTCCCGCAGCACGCGGAAAGCGTCACGCTCGCCGCGCCACATCTTTTTTACCTTCTTATCGAACAGGCTGACAACCGCCACGCCCAGCAGATAGAAGTAGATTGCGACATTATACATTTATTTCAGCACTTCGATGGCACGTCGCATCCGGGCGAGGGTTTCCTCCTTGCCCAGGAATGCAGAGATATCAAACATGCCGGGGCCTTTCCCCTCGCCTACGAGGGCCAGCCGCCACGCATTCATCACGTTGCCCAGTTTGTATTCTTTCTGCTCTACCCAGCGCTCCACCACCTGTTCCTGGTGTGCGATGGAGAAATCGTCGAGGCCTTCGAGCAGCCCGGCCAACTCGCCCATCACCTGGGCCGAGTCTTCCTTCCAGCGCTTCTTGCGCGTCTTCTCGTCGTACGCTTGCGGGGCGACGAAAAAGAACGAGCACAGCGGCCACAGCTCGCCGACGAAGCTGACGCGGTCTTTCATCATGGCCACCACCCGGGTGATGCGTTCCAAAGGCTCGTCGACCCCCTGCGCCTTCACTACCGGGGCGAAAAGCGCAGCTATCTCTTCATTGCTCTTCGAGAGCATATATTCGTGATTGAACCAGATACCTTTCTGGTAATCAAAGCGGGCACCGGCCTTCGAACATTTGGAAAGGTCGAACAGCCCCACCAGTTCGTCAAGACTGTAAAGCTCGCGTTCGGTACCTGGATTCCAACCTAAGAAAGCGAGGAAGTTGATGACGGCCTCGGGGAAATAACCGCTCTCGCGGAAGCCCGACGACACCTCGCCCGTCTTCGGGTCGCGCCACTCCAAGGGGAATACCGGGAAGCCGAGGCGGTCGCCGTCGCGTTTCGACAGCTTGCCCTTGCCCTCGGGCTTGAGCAGCAGCGGCAGATGGGCAAAGCGCGGCATGGTATCAGTCCAGCCAAAAGCCTGATACAGCAACACATGGAGCGGTGCCGAAGGCAGCCATTCCTCGCCGCGGATGACGTGGGTGATTTCCATCAGGTGGTCGTCCACGATGTTGGCCAGATGATAGGTAGGCAGCCCGTCGGCACTCTTGTAGAGCACCTTGTCGTCGAGGATATCGCTCTTGATGCGCACCTCGCCGCGGATGAGGTCGTCTACCAATACGGTTGTGCCCGGCTCTATCTTGAACCGCACGACATACTGCCCGCCGCCAGCCATCAGCCGCTCCACCTCTTCCGGTGCGAGCGTGAGCGAATTGCGCATCTGCATGCGGGTATGGGCATCGTACTGGAAGTTCTCCATAGCCTGCCGCTTGGCCTCAAGCTCCTCGGGCGTGTCGAACGCAAGATAGGCCTTACCGCTGGCGAGCAGCTGGTCTACATATTCCTTATATATAGCGCGGCGCTCGCTTTGCCGGTAGGGCCCGTGCGCGCCGCCGAAGCCGACGCCTTCGTCGAACCGGATGCCCAGCCACTTGAATGATTCGATGATATATTCTTCCGCACCCGGCACGAAGCGGTGCGAATCGGTATCTTCAATGCGGAAGACCATGTCGCCTCCATGCTGACGGGCAAATAAATAGTTGTATAACGCGGTACGCACGCCGCCGATATGTAAAGCCCCCGTCGGACTCGGTGCAAAACGCACCCTCACTCTTCTTTCAGCCATAGATTTGGTAGCTTTTGGGAAAAATTTTGTGCAAAATTACATATTTTTTTTCACTTTTGCCGTTTTTTTTCGTATTTTCGCAAAGTAAATGGAAGATTAGGGCAAATAATGAGATATTGAGATGGGAAAATTCAACTTAAAAGAAGATATTACATGGCGCGACATACTGATACGCCTCGCCTTGTCGGTTGCGACGGTGGCTGTCATTATATGGGCCATGCCGCGCGACAGCCGGAGCTATTTCCACGTAGAACAGGGGAAACCGTGGAAGTATTCGGCCTTCACCGCGCCCTTCGACTTCCCGATATACAAGTCGGAAAGCTCCATACAAAGGGAGAAAGACAGCCTGATGCGCCTATACGAACCCTACTACAGCTTTAATAAAGAGACGGAAGGCGAACAGGTGCGCAGGTTCGTGTCGGACTACAGCAACGGCATACCGGGGCTTCCCGACGACTATATCAGCATCATTGCCAACCGCTTGCACCGGCTGTACCAACAGGGGATTATCAACCCGGCGGAATACAACAAGCTACGCACCGACACATCGAGGATGATACGCATTGTCAGCGGGAAGAGTGCGGCAAGCGTACAAATCACCAAGGTGCTCTCAACGAAAGGGGCCTACGAACAGCTGTATCTCGACGACGCCCTGGCGGCCCACCGGCAGATACTGCAGAAATGCAACCTGAACGACTATATCACGCCCAACCTGATTTACGACAAGGAGCGCAGCGAACAGAGCATGAGCGACCTGCTGAGCAGCATCGCCCTGGCAACGGGAGTGGTGCAGAAAGGGCAGAAAATCATCGACCGGGGCGATATCGTGGACGAGAAGGTGTACAGGATACTCGAGTCGTTCATCAAAGAGAACGACAAGCGGGGACGCGACTCCACGCAAATTGAGCTGACGTTCTTCGGCGACATGCTCTATGTATTCATCCTCGTGGCGTGCTTCACGCTCTACCTCAGCCTGTTCAGGAAAGACTACTTCGACAAGTCGCGGTCGATAGCCATGCTCTACTCGATGATCATCATCTTCTCACTGCTCACCTCACTGCTCGTACGCAACACACTGCTGCACGTATACATCCTGCCCTACGCCATGCTGCCGATATTCATCCGCGTATTCATGGACTCGCGCACGGCCTTCATCACACACCTCACAATGGTGCTCATCTGCGCCTGCATGCTGCAACACCCGTTCGACTTCATCGTCATCGAGACCGTGGCCGGACTGGCGGCCATCTATTCGCTGCGCGAACTGTCGAACCGTGCCCAGCTGTTCAAGTCGGCTGTCATCGTCACACTGGCCAGCATGGCCATGAACATCGCCTTCGACCTCATACACATGTCGGCCATCTCCGAGCTCGACTTCAGCAACTACAACTTCTTCATCGCCAACGGCATGCTGCTGCTCTTCGCCTATCCGCTGCTGTACCTCATAGAAAAGACGTTCGGGTTTACCAGCGACATCACGCTCATCGAACTGTCGAACACCAACCACCCGCTGCTACGGCGGCTGAGCGAGGTGGCACCCGGCACGTTCCAGCACTCAATACAAGTGGGCAACCTTGCTGCCGAGATTGCCAACAAGATAGGGGCCAAGAGCCAGCTGGTGCGCACCGGTGCACTGTACCACGACATAGGGAAGATGGCAAACCCCATCTACTTCACGGAAAACCAGTCGGGTGTCGACCCGCACGAGAACCTCTCGTGCATAGAGAGCGCACAGATCATTATCAGCCATGTGACAGAAGGACTGAAAATGGCGGAGAAGAACAACCTGCCCAACATCATCAAAGACTTCATCAGCACGCACCACGGACAAGGGAAAGCTAAGTATTTCTACGTGAAATACAAGAACGAACATCCCGGCGAGGAGGTAGACGAACTGCTGTTCACCTACCCGGGCACAAACCCATTCACCCGCGAACAGGCCATACTGATGATGGCAGACACCGTAGAGGCGGCCTCGCGCTCGATGCCCGACTATACGGAGAAATCAATCCGCGACCTCGTAAACCGACTGATCGACTGCCAGGTAAACGAGGGATACTTCCGCGAATGCCCCATCACCTTCCGCGACATCGCCTACGCAAAGACCGTGCTCATAGAGAAACTGAAGACTATCTATCACACGCGTGTGAATTATCCGGAGCTGAAACGCTAAAAGAAACTGTCGCCGCCCGGCCGCAAAAGGCCATGCCGCTACATGAGGGAACATCTACCCCCATTTTGTTTTTTGGCCATTTATCAGAGATTTTTGGCCATTTATCTCCGAAAAATGGCCAAAAATCAAAACCGATAGTTTCTCGTTGTCCGCCAACGGTCGTGTTCATGGCGGATGACTACCGCCACGGCGGAAAGAAATATTGCAATATTTCTTTCCGCCCTGTTATCCGCCTGCTGCCCGTAGCTTGCCTTCATGGCTGCAATTTCTTCCTTTTTACAGCAAAGACAGTAATTGCTTATCCCGAACTCAGGTATCTTATTATAATTTTACAGATATGATGCTTGCACTATTCTAATACGGCATTGCACATGGGTAACGACCTGTTTTAATTTTTTCGACAAGCCAGTTGTAAGGATATACAGCTCCATAATCTGTTATATTAGCATATTCTTCTGTTAGCTCGCCAATATGAATTGCTTCTTCTTGTCCCAATTTCCAAACATACCAATGGTAGGATTTTAGACAAGAAGAGGAGTAGTCGGTAGCCGAACGAAACATAATAGAATCAAAACTTCCGACATTCTTGCTTTTACCAACTTTGGTCCATGCATTTTCTTGAATTCCAAACTTCAGTACTGTATGAGAATAGAAATCTACCTCATCTGCAACAATATCCTCCATACCTGGTTCCACTTCTAATGGATAAACAGTCTTAAAGACTCTTATTGTTGAACTGTTTAGTTGGTAGATATCGTTCGCGATATACTGAAAGTATCGTTTGCGCTTATCATCTATCTTCACACAGAAGATATCTCCTATTTTTGTAACTATTCTTTTCATCATTACTGCAAAGATAATACATTTTTCTATTTAATTCCAAAATTATCCCACTTTTTTGGACTAATAGAATTAATTTTGTTGAATAATTGTCCTCCATTCTTCTGCATACCATATTTGTTAATATAATTTTGTTCCATTATATGAGCCTTACGGCAGGTTAAATTACCTGTTTCTGGGAGCTTTTCATATATTAATGTTGCTTTTTCTGTTCCAGAATGCAGGTGTTCGTTGAATCGAGTTTGTGGATCTCTTTTTGTAATACCGACGTACCGAATATCACCATTTTGATCTTTACCCATATAAACACTATATGTGCCTTCTTGCTGTTCCGATTGAGATACTTTTGGTTTAGCTTGTTGTTTCTTAGCATTGCTTTTCTGTATTGCATTTTGATTAATGCCAGTACCCACACCACTAATTGTGCCAATCACAAGTCCTTGAGCTCCACTTTTAAGTCCTGCGCTCATTACAGATTCAAAGTCTGCATTTTTTCCATTAGCAGCTTCAAAAGTAGCACCTAATGCAAATCCTGATGCGGCATTGGTAAGAGCCTCCTTGATTGCTTCACGCAGAATGTTATTTGTAATACCTTTCGTCAACTGGGACAGAGGCTTTGAGAGATAATTGCCCAAACAGCCACCCAAACAGGACGTTGCCATAGACATTAACAGGTCAGAACCGACCTGAGCAGCATCGATCTTATCCCATCCATTGATGAAACCCTGGTTGACCACGCTATTTCCTATACCAATAACAACACTACCGGCTAAAGGACCGCCATATAGCGTTGCTTCTCCTGCCGCCGCACCGACACCGAATAAAGAAAGCCCATGCCAAAAATCTTTTACTTCACCAGCCAACAAATTAGAACACACATTGATGGTCCCTCCTACTAATGCAGCAATAAGGTCATCAATGCCTGCCCAATTTCCATCCGGATCCACATATTTCAGTGGGTTATTAAGACAGTAGCTGTACCTATTGAAACTCTGTGTATTTTCAGGAGCCTGTACATAATTATCAGGAGCCAAGAACCGGCCAACATATGGACTGTACAACCGGCCATTCATGTTTATGAGATTAAACTCATTCAACATTTCATGTCCACAATACCCTCTATGCAACTTATGGTATTGGCAGTAGAAATACTTTGTTTTCCCCAAACATCATAATTTGCAGCGAAAACTTTATTTCCAAGACTATCTACGACCGCCAAGTAACTACCCAGGTTGTCTGTCAAGGCAATATAAGGAGTAAAAACTCCATCTTTTTTTATAACGATTACATTTCCATCCAAATAATAGAACTCCCTAGATACCCCTGATTCGATGGTCTTCTCATATGCGCCCCCGAAAACAGTTGTTCTGACAGATGCTCCATTTCTTGTTAATACTGAATAACATCTCTGTAAATCCGGGCCGTAAGTCAAATCCAAATTATACATTGTTTCATCATCGGAAATGGACTGTACTTTTCCAATAGGACTAATGACAAATGACAATGTGTTAGTTGGTAACACCTCATCATCATTATTGATTTCAACAACAGCATGTGGCTTGAAATTTTCATCGTATTCGTAATGACCGATATCTGACTTCGAAGTGATATTTCCATTTTTAGCATAAGCTATTCTCATTGCAACAGAAACTGTACCGCTTTGATTTTTCTCTTTTGCGGCAATTAGTCTGTCCATATTGTCATATTCAAACAATTCTGTCAGACGTCCCTTTCTGGTACGAGAAAGCATATTGCCGGTAGTCGGATCAAATTCTTCATCAAAAGAATCAAGAATAGTAGAATCACGGAGAATTGAAACATTGCTTTCGAATCCGTTTTTGTCACGAGATATTGACGATGTTATCTTTCCGAGGAAAGAAGCCTTTGTCGTTAAGCCGTCATAACCTTCAAGATTATATACTGTTTTTCCATCAGCCTTTACTTTATTCTTATATCCAAATTGGTCGTATTCGTATTCAACTTTCAAGCCGTTTGGATAGAAAGCCCTTGAAATCTGATTCAACTTGTTATATTCATAAGAATACACAATAGGAGATTGTCCTTGAATATTTTTGGTCTCCTGTATTATACGGCCATATTTATCATGAACAAATTCAACTGAGTTCGCTCCTGCAGTTTGCTTAACAAGACGTAATTTTCCTGTTCCGGAAGTACCATATACATTGGTCACAACAAAATCTCCAATTTTTGTTGAAACTATACGCCCAAGTTCATCGAATGTATTGGTTGTTTCAATACCTCTTCCGTCAGTTTCCTTAATAACTGTTCCATCGGCAGCGTATGTATAAGTCATCGTGCCGGCATCCGGATCAATCAGCGAAGTCTGGTTTCCTGCAATGTCATAAGTCATCTCAACAGTTGCATTTTCCGAAGTAACCGTCTTTGGTTTACCGTTTGACAAATAGATGTATTCCGCGCATCCTCCAATGGCATCATAGACGGAACTGATATTTCCCCAAGAATCAGTTGTCTTTCTCGTAACTCTTCCGTTATCATCAATGCTTACAGTACGATACCCGTTTCCCTCAGACTCATAGCTATATTTTATCACCTTTCCTGTGCTCAAAGAGTCTCGTGTTATTCGTGCAAAATCATCATAGCTATAAAATTCCTGTATTGATAGCTTACCATACTTGTTGATAGTCTTTGTTACCTTTCCACCTACATTGTAATAAGTAGATTTACTTATAGCAATGTTTTTAGGGCCTATACTATTCTGTTCCGTTTCATAACCAGCTTTATCATACCATGTCTTAACCCATGGCTGTGTTGATGAAAAACCGACACCTTTCAAAAGACATCCTTCCGATTCCAATACATAGTACTGTTTTCTTAACGAATAGTCATTCTCCCAATTGTATGAATAATTTTTCACACTTCCATCTGACAAATATGTAGAGAAAAGTTTTCCCCATCCATCATATGTATTGAAAGTCGTAAGGATATTAGAAGGGTCTGTTTCGTCATTTTCGGAAATTACATTACCCCATGAGTCATAGACATAAGTATTGACCGCAGCTGCCGGATTCTGATATTTCTTGGAAATGAAACGTCCACTAGCATCATAAACATTACAAACAGTTATAGGCTTTACATCTTTACCCGAATTTACAGAAGACAATATGTTGCCATATATGTCATAAGTATGAGTCTTGGTAAGTGCCAATTCTGTACCACTATGGATTACCTCCGTAAGTACATTCCCCTTGGAGTCATAAGTGTATTTAGTGACAGATTCATACACATCTTCATCGTCAGGATGTTGTTGGGTTAACGTTACAATTGTTGGAAGCCAGGTATTTCCTTTTTTTACGAATCCATCATAAATGGTTTCTTTGTACATGTCTGCCCCATTAGTCATAACGATCTGATCTTTCACTACGCCTTTATCAAGGTCATAGTATGTCTCTGTAATTACTTTGTTTCCATCGTAATTTATCGCTTCTTTTTTCGATTCATATGTAAAGTAATTATTTCCGACTTTTTCTGTTCTTGAGGTTGTTATGACAGATGAAGTTTTTCGGCGCACCTGCATAACCCTGTGTTTGGAAAGCAGGGTTTGCGGGTGCGCCCATTTTTCTGAGATAAATGGTCAAAAATCATTCCAGCCGCTTTCGCCTTATCTGCCATTTACAATGCAAGTGCCCACTAAACACCATCGTGCCAAAAAGATTTCCTCTAAAGAAAAATGTTATTTCTTTATGTAACTGGTGTATAAATCTAAATTTCTTATATGGGTTTATAGCAATAAATCACTTTGCCTGTATTCTGACTTCGAAACGCTTTTACCTGTTTTCCAACATGAGGATGCGGAAAGGCTTGCACATTAACACTCTCCAAATATCAGCGTTTTTAATGCACATTTATTTGTTTTTGTGCAATAAGCACCATATTTATAGTTAATAAACGTTATCTATTTGGCAGTATTTTCGGAACTATAGAACAATTTACATACCTTTGCAGCCAATTTATTTAAAATTGTTTAAGGATGAATAAAGTATTTTTTAGCTGTACAGCACTATTGCTCGCAGCACAAGCAGCCACAGCCGGCGGTATTCTTACGAACACGAACCAAAGCGCAGCCTTCCTGCGCAACCCGGCACGCGACGGCGCCATCGGCATCGACGGAACCTACAGCAACCCGGCCGGCGTGGCCTTTCTTGGAAAAGGCATCCACCTTTCTTTTAATAACCAGTCGGCCTTTCAAACCCGAACCATCCGGAGCGGGATAAACGTGAACATGCCCGAGGGCCTTGGGCTGACGGAAGCCCAGTGGCAGGCCATGCCCTTCAGCCAGCCGTTCAAGATGTTCGGGGGCGACGCCAGTGGCGTGAAGGAGTTCAAGGGCGAGGCTTCAGCACCGATAATCCCTTCGATACAAGCGGCCATCAATTATGACAAATGGGGATTCCAAGCCAGCTTTGCACTGGTGGGCGGTGGCGGAAAGGCTACGTTCAACCGCGGGCTCGGCTCGTTCGAACGGCAGATATCCATGCTCCCGGCCATACTCAATATCGTAAACCAGAAAACGCCGGAGCTGAACCTCGGGACCGGAATCGACCAGGCCGCCTACTCCGTGGAAAGCTACATCCACGGCCAGCAGTATATCTTCGGCCTGCAGCTGGGAACAACCTATAAGTTCAACGAGCACGTGGCCGTATACGGCGGTTTCCGCTTCAACTATGTATACAACAAATACGAGGGGAGCATCACAAACATCAGCGCCAATATCAACGGGACGAACGAGAATCTGCACGAATATCTGGGTACCGTAGCGGCCGGGCTGACGCAGAAAGCCGGCGTAGCGACCCAAACAGCAGCCCAACTGAGGATACAGGCCGCAGCAGCCGAGGCCGAAGGCAACACCGCACTGGCACAGCAGCTGGCGGCAGGCGCAGCACAATACGAGGCCGGGGCACAAAAGGCCACACAGGGAGCAGCACAGATGGAGGGCATGCGCAAGCAGGTGGCCGACCGCTATCTGGACTGCACGCAGACGGGATGGGCCATCGCGCCGATAGTGGGCGTGAACGTGAAGCTCGACAAGCTCAACATCGGCTTCCGCCACGAGTTTACCACGCACTTCAACATACAGAACAACACCAAGCGCGACGATACGGGGCTGTTTACCGACGGTGTGAACACACCGGGCGACATGCCGGGAATCACCACGCTGGGACTGCAATACGAGGTGCTGCCTACGTTGCGCGTAATGGCCGGATACCATTACTTCTGGGACAAGAATGCACGCATGGACAAGGACAAGCAGACCAGACTCTCGGGCAACACGATGGAGTTCAACCTCGGAGCCGAGTACGACATCACCGATGCTATCCAAATAAGCGCCGGCGCACAACGCACCAAGTACGGACTGGGTGACGGTTCGTTTCTCAGCGACATGAGCTTCGTTACCAGCAGCTATTCCGTAGGGTTCGGCGTGGGCCTGAAGCTATCGCAGAGGATGAAGCTCGACGTAGGCTATTTCTGGACGATGTATGAAACGTTTGACAAGGAGTACACGGAAAGTTATAGCGCCGGAGACATGGCTGTACAAGCCAAGAACACCGACTCGTTCACCCGAACAAACAAGGTGTTCGGCGTGGGCCTCAGCCTCGACCTGTAAACGTTACAGCGGGTCTACGTCATAATAGACTTGCAACGACACATATCTCTTGTCCGCCATCATCTGCTGCTGACCCTGCAGCAGGTATTGGCGGACTTTTTTCATGTCGATGCCGTTCTCGAGTTTGAGCACTATCTTGCGGATATTCATCGTCTTTACCCTTGCCACGGCCGGCTTGTCGGGCCCCAGCACACGGGTGCCGAACCATTGGCGCAGACGGCTGGCCATCTCGATGCCGGCCGTGTCTACCGTTGCATCCTGCCGGTGGCGCAGGTATACGTAAATCAGATGGTAATAAGGAGGATAGCGGAATTCCCGCCGCTCGGCCGCAAGGTCGTTATAGAGCGCGGAGTAGTCGTTGCGCACCACCTGATGAATCAACGGCAGGCCGGGATTTTTAGTCTGCAGTATCACCAATCCCCGCTTGCCTTTTCGACCTGCCCGCCCGCTCACCTGTGCCATCATCATGAAGGCATGCTCGTAAGCGCGGAAGTCGGGATAATTAAGCATCGAGTCGGCGTGGATGATACCCACTACGCTCACGCGGTCGAAATCCAGCCCCTTGCTGATCATCTGCGTACCGATGAGCAGGTTGGTGTGTCCGGCCGAGAAGTCGCTGATGATGCGCTCGTAAGCATTGCGGGTGCGGGTGGTATCAAGATCCATGCGAGCCACTCGCGCCTCGGGGAACAGCTCGCGCACGCGGTCTTCAATCTTTTCCGTTCCGTAACCCCGGCCGCGCAGCTCCTTCGAACCGCAGCAGGGACACTCTTCGGGCACGCGGTAGGTGTATCCGCAGTAGTGGCATGTCAGCTGGTTCATGTTCTTATGCAGCGTGAGCGACACGTCGCAGTGCTGGCAATGAGGCACCCACCCACATTGCTTGCACTCTATCATCGGCACAAAGCCGCGGCGGTTTTGGAATAAGATAGCTTGCTCGCCACGCTCCAGCGCCTGGCGCACTTTAGAAAGGAGCAGGGGCGAGAATGGACCGACCATCATTTTGCGGTGCTGCAGGTCTTTCGTGTCGACAACCTGTATCTCGGGCAGTTCGATGCCCTTGTACCGCTCCGTGAGCTCCACCAGCCCGTACTTCCCGGTCTTGGCGTTGTGATAGCTCTCCATGCTGGGCGTGGCCGTGCCCAGCAGCGTCTTGGCACCGCACATGCGGGCCAGCACGATGGCTGCCGAACGGGCATGGTAGCGGGGAGCAGGGTCTTGCTGCTTATAACTGGTCTCATGCTCCTCGTCGACGATTACCAGTCCGAGATTGCGGAAAGGCAGGAGCACGGCCGACCGGGCACCGAGAATCACGTCGTAGGGATTCTGCGAGAGCTGCTTCTGCCATATCTCCACACGCTCGGCATCTGAATATTTTGAATGGTAGATTCCCAGCCGGTTGCCGAACACATGCTGCAACCGCTGCATGATTTGTACGGTAAGGGCTATCTCGGGCAACAGGTAGAGTACCTGCCGGTGTTGTTCAAGCTCGCGCTGTATCAGATGGATATAAAGTTCGGTTTTCCCGCTCGACGTTACGCCGTGCAGCAGGGTAACGTTTTTCTTCAGGAATGAGAACAGCACAGCGTTGTAGGCTGCCTGCTGGGCTTCGTTGAGCGGCTTTACGTTTTCGGGATGGGGCTCTCCTCCATTATTCAAGCGCCCCACCTCTACTTCGTATGTCTCGAAGATACCCCGCTTTACGAGCTGGCTAAGCGTGGCTGCCGTGGCGTAGCTCTGGTTCATCAGTTCGTCGCGCGTAATCTCCACTGGTGCCTCCCGGCAGACATCCCCCTCGACGGTATCCCAATGCGACATCGCGAGGTATTCCAGCAAGGCTTCCTGCTGCTTGGCCGACCGTGCCAACAGGCTCAGTGCCACGTGCAGCGATTGCTCATTACGGAATTGCGGCGTAAGCCGGATGTAAGTCTCGGTCTTGGGCTTATAGCCCTCTTCGGCCTTCAGCCCCGACGGCAACGCAGCCTTATACACCTCGCCCACGGGCGACAGGTAATAGTCGCTAATCCACTGCCACAGCGCCAACTGCCGGGGGATGAGTATCGGCGCATCGTCCATTGCCTGGGCCACGGGTTTCACGCTGTAACCCTCGGGCTTCGTACCGTGAAGACGGGAAACGATGCCTACATACGTTTTGCTCCGACCGAAGGGTACAAGCACACGTCCACCCTGCACCACCCTATTCTGTAATGGTGCAGGGATGGAATAAGTAAACACCCCGTCGAGGGGCAGGGGCAATATGACGTCGGCGTAATCCAAGAACGCGCCTAAAAGTACTTAGAAGTAATAGGCTGCGTGAATCTGCCATGCGTTGGTACGCGTCGACTCCGAATTAATCACCTGCTCTACAGCCGAGGTGGTCGCCTTCCACGCATTCACCTCACCCGTCTTGCCGCAAGCAATGTTGTAGGTGAAGCCGAGCTCAAGATGGTTCGCCAGCGACAGGCCAGCTCCGAGGTTGACACTGAAGTTGGAGTCCTTAAACTTGAAGTCGCTGCTGATTTGGCCGACATTGCTGAGCGTATAGCTCTTCGAACCGACATTGAAACCAAACTGGGGGCCTGCGGCAAAATAAATGCTGGCAAGACTGCCCAGACCGATAGAATAGCGGGCATTGATGGGGATATTGACGTTCTTCTGGGAAATCTTATCGTCGTTCAGCTTAGCATCGCGCTGGTCGTAGAGGGCAGCCACGTCAATGCCAAGGCCAACAAGCGGCAAGGTAAACTTAACAGTAGGGCCGACAAAGAAACCTGTCTGATTCGACTTGTCAATCACACTCGAGCTGAAACTCATCTCGGTTACATTCAAACCTCCCTTCACACCAAACTTAACCTGAGCTTGCGAAGGAGCTGCTGCGCATAAGGCTACAGACAGCAATAATACATTAAAAATCTTCTTCATAATTATTTATCATTTGGTTATTTAACGTCGTTCGCGCCGGACTGTAACACGCGCCGAAGAAGAGCCGGAAGACGATGCCGTAGAATTCTTCGCCTTTTTTACCGCCGCAGTGGAGCGGCGCCCTTTCTTGGCTGCCTTGGCAGCTGCCTTAGCGGCTTTCGGGTCGGCATTGGCTATCGAGTCGAGCGAGTCTTTCTTTGCACGGTCGCCGAAAATACCCTTCTCGAACGCTGCCAATTCGCCCTCGATGCGCTTCTGCTCTTGCGTCATGGCCGAGTCGGTTTTGCAATATTGCGCCAAGGTCCTGCCCAGCATATTGGTTGTCTTGTATATCTTGCCTTTATAGCGGTTGAGCGTGAAGTAGTCGCCCATTGTCATGGTGGCAGCATTGTTCACGTTGCTTGTCATGATGGTCTGCCGGCTGAGGTAAGGCTCCAAATCGCTATACTTCACCCAGAACAAGGGATATGGATGCGGCTCGCCGCCGAAATCGTCATCCCGCAACATCACCGGGCAAAGGCAGAGCACCTTGCGGTGGAACGACGAGTTGGCTTGGTCGTAGTAGGCGCTCTCCTTCAGATAATACGACTTCACCTCTGCCGAAGGGATATCGCTGTTCTCCACATGCAACCGGCCGTCGCGCTGTTCATAGAAGATATGGTAATTGTCCAGTATGGTCTTCATCTGCACACGCGATGTATTGTTGAAAACGTCGTTCCCATCCACCCCGTATTCGTAAATCGGGATGTAACCGTTGAGTGCCAGCTTAAAGATATAAGTAAACAAGTTCATCTGCCGGTCAATCGGCTCAACGGGGTAGTACAGGCCTGCATTCTCATCCAGGCTCAAGTTCACCTCGCGGTAGATATCGCGGCGCCACACAACGTCTTCCGGCATATCAACGGCCGTGGGATACATGATGCGTGCCCGCTGGCTCACTCCTTGCGAGGCCGTGGCGGCAGGCTGCTGCTGTTGCTGCTGTGCCGCTTGGTTACGGCGTGCCGCGGGTTGCGCCGTGGCAGCAACAGCAACGAGAACGGTCATCAGTATGAACAATATTCTTTTCATATAGCTTCTTATTTCTTAATCTCTTTGGTTATTTTACTTAACAATGACTTCCATCGAGCCGGGCAGCTTGCGCTGGATGCCGTCGGGGCCTACGGCCGTTATCCGTGAGATGTAGAAACGGCGGCCGCGCGCCAGCTTGCGGAAAGTGTCCTTCTGGCGGTCGGAAAAGGCAGCGCCTTCGCTCACCATCGGGACGGCATTGCCCATATTGTCGAAGAAAACGGTTTCGAACCCCAGCACCTTAAACGCGATATCAAGGATTCCGTCATCGATGGCCGCACCGATACCGTCGGCCTCCATCAGCTGCTGCTTGCTCAGGTTACCGCCTTTATAACGCGAGGGATTGCCCTGCTCGTCTTTCATGGCGATGTAGGCTGTTGGGTCGGGCAGCTTGCGCACACGGAATGTAAACTGCCCCATCTGCTGCGCGTGCCCCGTATTGGTAGAGGTAACCGTGATGGTGACGTCCTTCCCCACTTGCGCCGGGCGGGCTATGTACCGGCCGGGGCCGACAGGCTGAAGCACCCCGCCCGACATCGAGGCTTGTATCTTGTTCAGCGGGACACCCGGAACGCTGACGCTGATAGGGTTGCTGTATCCGGCATACAACACGTTCATCAGGTCGGCCGAGACAGTGGCACTCGGGTCGACCACGGTATATTTCTGCTCGAAGCTCCGGCGAATGGGCTCCCCCCCGCCGTTCTGCACCTGGATATAGCCTGCCAGCGTGAAATCGCCCGTCCGCCCGGCCACCGTCTCATAAAGCCCGTTGTGAAGGTGCACCTCGCGGTTGCCGATGTATATCTGCGGCACTTGGGTGGTATCAACGGCAGCCATCACGATGCGTGCCGAGAACTTATCCCCGCGCACTATGGTCTGCGAATTGGGGATGACGAAGGCATTCAGCGAGTTCACACGGATATCCTTCACGTCGATGTTGCTCACCAGCCGGTGCAGCACCTCGCCTTCGGCATAGCGCACGTCGCTCTGCAGCTTTGAGAGCAGTGTGACGGCAGCAGCCACCGGCATGTCTTCGAACATATACTCCTGCCAGTTTTTCCCCATCGTCACGGCATTCTTTGGGATGCTTGTCGAGAGGTTGCTGGCGATAATCTGCCGCTGTGTCGAGTCGGTTGTCATCTTGAGTATACGCGTCCTGAAAGAGTTGATGGCATTAAACAAGGCTTTGCCTTTCCCGCGGCCGGGTGCAAGCATCACCTGATTGGCAGGCTCCAGCCCTTCCTTGTTCCGTATATTCTTTATATCCGCATCGTCACCGTCGGCCTCGCGCACGATGGCAAGTTTCAGCTCGTCAGCGAAGTTATAGAGCGAGTCGCTCATGTTTTTCACCTCCTGTGCTTTGTTGAACCATTCCCTCACCTTCGCGGGGTTCGATTTCATCTGAGCGTCGAAGTTATCGTATATCGCCTGATTCTCCTTCGCCGAGTTGGCGGTGGTGCGGCTCAAGCTTTCCTCCACGATGGAGAATCCGTTGAGCACCTCCGTCGACACATTCAGCGCAAGCATGGCCATCAAGACGACGTACATCAAGTTGATCATCTTTTGGCGGGGAGATACGGGTCTTTTCTTTATTGCCATTCTGTAATCCTTAATCCCTAATCCAAATAATCCTAATCCTTAATTGCCGCCGCCTTCATATTCATGTTTACGGTCATCGCCTCTATCATGCGGGCATAAATCTTGTTCAGGTCGGCTATCTGCTCGGCCATGTGGCGGGTCTGCTCGTTTATCTGGTCGATAGTGCCGATTTGGGCACTGGCCCCTTTCAGCTGCATTTCGTATATCTTGCAGATTCCGGTGAGCGTGCGGTTCAGGTTCTCCATCTCTTCCGAATCACGCGCCAGGCGTTCGCTCTGCGCCGATACCTTGCCGAGCATCTCCGTCAGCCGTTTCAGCTCTTCCACGTAGTTATTGGTAGCCTCCTCCAGTTCGGGGTTCATCGACGGGACGGGAGCAACTGCCACGCCTCCTGAAACTGCCGACACGGAAGTGGCGACGGCTGCGATAGCCTCTGTGTCTACCACCGGCGCACCGCCGCCGACAGCAACCGTTTGCAAATCAGCATCGCCGGTATGCAGTGCCCCGCCCGTGCCGCCAATGATTATCGTGCTGCCGCCGGCAACCGTTGCCCCCCCGCTCTCTACGCTGCTTTCCGCTGCCGGTTCATCGTGAGACACATGCGTGGGCAGCTCCATCCCGTCGGCAGTCTTGTCGAACGGGCGGTCGAAGGCCGAGATGAAGAACACGAACACCTCGGTGCCCATTCCCAGGTACAGGAAGAAGTTGGCTCCCGGAAGGTGGGTGAGCTTGAACAATGTGCCGAGGATAACGACCGATGCGCCCCAACTGTACGCATAGTTCAGGAAGGTCTGGCCGGGTACGCTGTCGATCCACTTCTGCAGGCGGTAAACGATATTAAACTTGCTGTATTCTGTCATTTATTCTTCGATTTTTTTGTTTTCGTTTTTTCACTTGTTGTATTAGCCAGACTGCGCACGCAGCGGAATCCGATATACGAGCGCGGTTGGTTCTGGTATTCATACGAGCGCCATGCAGAGCGGATGTACGATTCGGGGTCTTTCCACGAGCCACCGCGCACGCTTTTCTTCTTCAGCCTGTAAGGGTCTTCCTTGGCTGCGTTGTACTTCAGCTGCGGGTTGATGTCGTTCATCGACTCTACGCCGGCCTCGGTATAAATGGTACTGGTCCATTCAGCCGCATTCCCGGCCATGTCGTAAAGGCCGTTACTGTTCGAGGCATAGATACCCACCTTACTGGTTATCAAGTTCCCGTCCTTGGTATAGTTTCCGTTATCGGGCTTGAAGTTGGCAAAGAAACATCCCTTGCCGCTCGCCACGTCTTGATTTTCCCAAGGGAACTCGTTCTGGTCCTTCCCGCGGGCAGCATACTCCCACTCGGCCTCGGTCGGCAGGCGGTAACGCTGCACGTAGCGGGCTGCTGCGCCCAGCCCCTTCAGCAGGTATTCGGTACGCCATGCACAGAAGGCTTCCGCCTGTTCCCACGTCACGCCCACCACCGGATAGCTGTTGTATGCCGGATTGCTGAAATATAGGCGCATGTAGGTTTCATTATCTGCATTGGGGAAATCGTTCACCCAGCACGTCGTGTCGGGATAAATATTCACGATATAAGTGTTGAGGAAATCCCACGGCCCGCTCAACTGGCGGTTGATGGTCTGCCGCACGATGCGCCCCTCATCATCGATATAGGCCGTATCCTTCGATATCCACACCTGTTCGTCAGGATTAGCCGTGATGTCCGTATTCAGGTTGCGCTCTTCCGGATTCAGCCTGTACTTGCGCTTGGCCGCCTCCGTATAGTCATACACCTCGTAGCGGTAGTTCATCTGCCGCGCATCAAGCATTTTCTCTCCCGTCACCGGATTGGTCACATATACGCTTTCCAAGGCACGCTGCTCGTCTTCATTCGGTTTCCGCGGCAGTGCTTTTTTCCAGTTCAGGTGGGGCTTCACCGGATCGCCGTTCTTGTCTTCTTCTATCTTATAGGTTTCGTCGCCGCCGTAAGCGGGGTCGGCCAAGCGCTCACGGATAATAGAATCGCGTACATAATAAACAAACTGCCTGTACTGCGAGTTCGTTATCTCCGTTTCGTCCATCCAGAAGCCCTCCACCGAGATGTCCCTCACCGGGGTTTGTTTCCCCCAAAGGCTGTCTTGCTTTTCCATCCCCATCTTGAGGTGTCCTCTTTTAATCAAGGTCATACCGTAAGGCGTGGGTTCGGCAAAAGCCCTTCCGCCTTTACCGGTCACCTCGCCGCCTGATGCCGTCACCGACTTGCCGCCGAAGCAACCTGTCAACGCCAGCACAGCCATGACGCCAAGAGCTATGATACTTTTCTTCATATCTTAAATTTCTATATTCTGATTTCTATTCACAATTAGGCGTTTAAAGGATTCTCACACTTTTGTGCCGGTTCCTGCCTTTCTTCGCCAGGTTCACGTCGGTTTGATAACCGATGAACAGTTCATGGCTCCCGTTCCCCATACTGATGGCCGATGTATAAACCTCATAGCTGTATCCGATATTGACGCCATGGAAATTGCCGCCGACCATTGCCGTCACCGAATTGGAAGGACTATAAGCCAGCCCGGCATACATCACTTTCTTATCGTTCGTATACTTTACACGCGCCGACACATCGACCCGGTAACCGACGCCATCGGTACGGCCCAGTACGGTAGGGTGTATTGTAAGAAACGGATTTCTCAACTTTATATTGTATCCGCCTGTCAAATAATATGTCCTGTCGATTGTGATTTTCGAGTTTTCCCCCATCTCGACGGCAGGGGCATTGGCATGGAGAACGGAGACGCCCGCATACCAGTTGCGATGCAGATAATAGATACCGGCACCCACGTCGAAGGCCGAACCGGTGACATCGGTTGTGGGAATGGCCGGGTCGGGCACGTTAGGGTCCGCTTTCGAACCGTTGAAGCTCTCGCTGAGCATCGACAGATGGAAGCCCACGCTCAGCACGCCTCCCAACAGGCGCTGCTTCAGCGCATACTGGAGCGCAAGCCTCTTATGGGAGAAAAGCCCTATCTGGTCGTTCATGAACTGTACGCCCGCCCCATGGTACGACTTAAGGAAATAGAACGGCATGTCGCCTCCGGCATACATCGTACGCGGATTGTTCTCAAAGCCCGCCATACCCATTGCATATGCCGCTACGACATTGATTTTAGCCTCCTTGCCCACAGCAGCTGGATTGAACGACGGTTCCATCGCCCAATAGTGGGAGAACGACGGGTCATACTGCGCCCTTGCCGGAACTGCGGCAAGGAGCACCAAAGCCGATATGATGCAAATTCGTGTAAACACGTTTAATATAACGATTATAGATGCTTTTTATTGTACCCGGAAGGCCCATATGTCTGCCTGGGTGATTTTTCGGGGATTCATATCCGGCAAACAGGTTATTTTCTTTCATTCGAAATCTTCCTGTATTCGCTGGGCGTCATCTTGAACTTCTCCCGGAAGAGGGTATTGAAGTGGCTGCGGCTCTGAAAACCGCTCATCTCTGCAACAAGACCGATAGGTTCGCTGGTGTCGCCAAGCAGACGGGCAGCGTGGCGGATGCGCCAGTCGTCAAGAAAATCGCCGAGAGTCATACCGTCAGCACACTCCCTGATGGCATCGGCCACATAGCTGAAGTTGGTGCCGAGCATTGCGGCCAGGTCTTCACGCTTCAGGTCACTGTCGGTATAGGGCTGCTTGTCGCGCATCAGGGTGCAGAGCTTGCGATAGAGTTGTTGCAAGGAGGTAAGCATCTCTACTGGCTTTTCCTCCAAATCCTTCTGCTGATATTCCTCGCGGCTGAGCATCTGCTGCACGATATCAAACAGTTCACGGTTCTTTTGATGCAACCGCCGTTGAGCAATGACGATGCGCCAAAGTACGACGGCACAGACAGAAAGTATCAGCAGGAGGGATAATATAATAATAAGGTGTATACGGGCTTGGGCCTCCTTGTCTTTCAAAGCCAGCTCTTTCTCCTGCGTCTTCATCAGTTGTGCCAGCTTCAAGGTTTCGCCCTGCCGCTCCCGCTGTACAAGACTGTCGGTGAGCATGATGCAGCGGTCGCGGGCCATACTGGCCTCACGGTATCGGCCCAGTGCATGCAGGCCGTTGGCATAGTTTATCACCAACCCCCTGTACATATCGGAGATAGTGTCCTCGTGTTCTCGGAATGCGGGTTCGATTTCCTGATATATTTGCAAGATGCGCTCACTATTGCCCGCCAAAGCATAGTAGTTCAGTATGTCATATTTATTTTGAGGCAGCTTGGAAGCATCAGTCCGTTCAAAGGCTTCAGCTGAGCGGCGGGCGCCTGCCGTGTCGCCAGTCTTCTGCTGGCAGTAGGCCAAGACGCTGTAGGTATATGCCCGTTGTCCGTCAGTCCATCCGGCAGGGGCATCAGGCACCTCCTTATCTATCCGGGCGATGATGGACAGCCGCTCTTTTAGCAGGGCAACCACTCCGGCATAATCCTCCCGCATGGCGATAATCCGGGCTTTCTGACCGAGGTAGCTCGACAGCATAGCCAGATATTCCGGTGATTTTCCAGCAGCCTCGCGGTAGATATTCAGCGAACGGTCAATGTAATGCATCCCGCTGCCGCGCTGCTTTTGCTCCATCACCTTGCCTGCTTCGAAATAGAAGTCGGCCTCGTCGGTCACAAGGCCTAAGCTGTGCGCTAATAAAGCGCCGTCGATTGCATAGCGCACAACATCCTCGTTCCACTCACTCTTACTGGCACAGATGGCGGTCATCAGCCTGAGAGCCTTCATGCGCTCAAGACTGTCAGGATTGCTGTCGAGCACCTTCTGGCAGTAGGCGCGTGCTTTCTGCTTGTCGGGCTCTTTGGTATTGTGCCACACCTGGGCACGCATCCAGTCCGCTCTGTTTTCATCGGCTACGCCTTTCATTACGGCGGTATCAATGAGCGCGAGCGAGTGCTGCGGGTTCTCATAGCACGACTGCCGGATATTCTCCCACGTGTAGGTACTGTCGGCATCTGCTGGCGAACCGCTGCCGTTTCCTGCCGAGCAGGCGGCAAAAACCAGTCCTGCAAGGAACATATATACAATTTCCTTCATCTTCATTATAATTGTAATAGGTGCAAAGTTAGTAATTTTTCGTTATAGGAGCAATTTTTTCCGGTCTCAATACACGGTTTTTCGCCATGAGTACAAAATTTTTCGTATGGAGAACATTATTGCCGGCGCTTCGCCGTATCTTTGTTCCAGAAATTAATTACAGATATGGATTTAACGACAATTATCACAGTGGCACTCTCGACGGTCATCCTGATTATCATCATCGGACTGGCTGCGGCATTTATATATTATAGATGGCGTACAACGGAACTGATGTCGGGCTTGGCACAATTCATCCGCAAAACAGAAAAGCAGAGAGATGAACTGGAACGATTAGAAAGAGAAATACAGAAATTAAAAAAACAAGATAACTAAAAAGAATAATCCTATGACAAAGAAAACAAAGATGCTATGCTTTGCCTTGCTGGCTCTGATGACAATCGCCACAGAAGCCCCAGCCCAGACTAACCGGAACGGGCGTGCGACTATCAGTATCAACAACCTCAATTACACGCAGAAGGAACAGAAGAAGAATGCCGGTTCCATACTCGGAGCAATAGCCGACGTGCTGATAACGGGGCAGACCACCACGCAACAGGATGGTTACAAGGATGCTGTCCGTGCTGCCATCGTAAAGGGATTCTCGCAGGCACACCGTGTTTCGGCCATAGACGGCCAGCTGTCAGCAGCTGAAGCAGCAAGCGGCAATGCTTTCTACGTGGATGTTACGGTTTCGAACATTTCGACCACCACCAAAACAGAACTGTCTGCCGATAAAACGAAAACCAAGACTTATCACAAGGGGATTATCGGCTTGATGCTCCACATCAAGGATGCACAAACCGACCAGATAGTGAACAGCCCTGCATTCAACGTTTCCGATACTGATGCAGCATGGATGGAAACAGCAGAAGGAGCACTCAACAAAGCACTTGTCCGTTTATCATCAGGAATCACCTTATACTGCAACCGCTGGCTACCTCTCTCGGCTAACATCATAGAAGGGGCAAGCGACAAGAAGGATAAGCAGAAAGAGGTTTATATAGACCTTGGAAGCCGTGAGGGTGCCGTTAAAGGCTTACACATGGCTGTATATACCACAAAGACTATTGCGGGCAAGATTGCCAAGCAGCAGATAGGGAAACTGAAAATTGAGGCCGTAGAGGGCGATGACATCAGTCTCTGCAAGGTACAGAGCGGAGGCAAGGACATCAAAGCGGCCATCGACGCGGGTATAACCCTGCTGGTTACGACTACCGACTAATTAAAATTGCAGTTGTATGAGGAGGGGGATTGGCGGCACTAAGATGCTGCCTGCCCCGCACCTCAACGACACTTACAGAAAAAATAACGGTGAATAAAAAACTTAGGAAACATGAAAAAGAATCTTATGGCGTTCGTAGCCGTCTCCTTATGCTACGCAATGATTATAACAGCGTTTAGCGCTTGTTCGGAAATAGACAATCCTGTTAAGCCCATAGATGATGTAGAGGGAACGTCAGGTGTGGAGACATTCACGCCCGAAATTCTCCTCAATTCCTCGGTCTATGTGCCCTATGACGTAGACAATGATTTGCGCACAGCCTTTGTATATGCCACCAAGGAGGTCAGCCCGGTGGCCGATCTCAGGCACAGCGTCTTCGTGGTGAACAAACTTACCGACCTTGACGAATCGCTGCTGAAGGATGCCTACGAGCAGGGCAAGACCATCGCGGTGGTTAATCCCAAGAAAGAGGAGATCGATGCCTATACTGCTGCCCATCCTTGGCTTGACATCTTTACGGATAATATTGACGACGATCTTGGCATTTTCGGCTTCAATAACGATCGGACATACATCCTTATCAACAAGCTGCATTCTCACGAAACATCAGCCGGGAACTTAACAGAAATAGAAGTAGGAAATACAGCAAATGGCAACTTTACGGAAGAATACAACACACCCGGAATGGATATGTCACACGCCTATTACGTTTCTATCGCCAGCTGGCTGGAGGAGCTGAACGAGGACTTGGGGAACGGGGTGCTAAAGAAAGCCAACAGGGCAGCAAACGGTACAAATAATAAAATGAGCGACTTTGCCAACTATTCCCATCTGCACTACGTTTACAACTTCAGCGCGGATCACAAATTCCGCAAATGCGCATCGTCGAAAGCGGATTATTTGAAAGGCTCGGGCAGCATAACCATTGATTACGATGTCTACATGGTTCACGTCTACGAAGGCGAGACGGGTGCCGGCGACTACTATGGCGTGAACATGACTGCCAGTATAGCAAACGAGAACATGTGGAAAGGCAAGGGCTGGAACAGGCATGGCGGCACATACGTGCGCTGGTGTGGCTTCTATTGCAAGGACTTCAGCGTGACATCGCAGCTTACCGATGCCCAAATGAATCCAATCCCCAACATCACCTTCACTGCCGGGGGAAGCCCTTCGCCGGAAACGACTGTTGGGAAGACAACATACAAGAACGAGCAAAGTTTCAGTCTGGAACTGAGCCAAACCGTCGGACTCTCAGGGGGTAAATCGGACGGAAAAACAAAATTTGACATCAATGGCAAGCTGGGTTTCAAGGAAGGATGGACGTGGACCAATTCGACAGTACGCGAAGTGTTTGATACCGACGTGAAGAACATCAGCTCCGACAACATCGCAGGATGGTCGCTCGCATTCAATAACCTGCCCTACTTCCAATACAGTGAGAGCCGAGGCTTCAAGATAACAGATTCGCAGACTTACCGTTCCACAAGTTCCATATACGGCTCGTGGCTATGGTATGACAAGACGGGAAAGGACAACGAAGAAAAGGCTGCCAACTACATCACAATAAAAGTAAATGCCAACTACGGTATGATGAGTTGGATATCCTCGGAAGCAGACCTTAATCACGACAATATATACTTCGAGAGCCAGGACATCATTGCCCTTCCAAAAGTAATCAATATCACGGCGGGAACACTCGAACTGCAGAACAACCTCCCCAATGGCGCTACCATCTATGACGTGAAAGTGGCTAATGCTAAAACCGACGAAGTCTACAGCACGCTCAAGAACACCATTCCTAACGGCGGAACGCAGGTTCTGGGTACCTTCTCCACCGCCACAAAATATAAGGTTACGTTTATTGCAAGAGCTACCGACGGCACTACACAGACTTACGCCTACTCGCTACACAACGACGGCTTAAACACGGAGCACAAGGCGAAAACCACTCTTTATGCCGCAAGCGACTTTTCAATAAAATAACAAAATTCAAACAAACAACAATGAAAAAAATATTTATGGGCGCAACTGCCTTCTTCTGTATGACGATCTCGAGTGTTGCACCGACCGCATGCGGTGGCGGTAGCGGCGGCGACGAACCTGTAGTGGAACCGCAGACCAGCATCCTTGGCATTTCTGCGTCATATACCGTCAGCGTGCCGGAACAGATGAGCAACCTCTGCGATTATACCGTGACCTACTACGGTAGCGGCAACAAACTGGTGACCGAGCCTGCCAGCTGGACAACAAGCAATGGTACGTCGACATGGAAGAAAACTGTTAACAGCATCATCTTTCCCACCAAGTTCGGACTGAAGCTGACCGCCAAGTTGAAAGACGGCGCAGACACCGTCAACGTCATTATAAAGAATACCTATCCTACCCTCGCCACCATCTCTTTGCTGGGCATCAACCAAGATGCAACGCTGGCATGGAGCAAGCCCGTAGACATAATAAATGGATTTACACATAGGGCACTCGCCGGCAGCAAGTTGGCTGCATGGCTCGAAACCGTAAACAACCGCGGCGGATTAGTCAATTCCAGCTACAGCTTCGACAAAGAAGGCAACATCACCAGTCTGGACAAAATCGAATAGACCGGAGGCGAGAAAGCTATCGCGAAGCAAAGAACGGTTTATGCAGCCAAGGATTTGCAAGGATAGCTAAGGCTTACTTAATCCCTAAGATTATGGGGCTCGGCACGCATTTGTGCCGGGCCCCATAATCTTTTGCGGGAGTTATTGTTCTTACCCACTGCGGAATTCTTTCCTAAATAGCAATGTAGTCATTTTATTCCAAAACCACTACATTGCTATTTTAATTACATAATTAAATTATCGACCGACTAATATTCGGTGGCGGATTCGACAGACTTCTTCTCCGTTCTCATTTTCTTCTTTGCGTTGGCAAAGATACACATTGATTCATACAGGGATTCAGACTTTACTTCAAAAAGGCTTCACATCAAAAATTTCTTTAATACAGGGATTCTGCTCAACACGAAAGAGACACAATAAGATATAATGAAAACAATAAGAGCAAAAAGCGGAATGAAATAAATGGGATTTAAGGATGCAGAATCAATGTTCCCATAATCAAATAGCACATTCATCACAAGAGGGTGTATTATGTAAATTCCAAGGCTCAATTTAGAGGCACTTATTAAAACGGGGTGATATTTTGGAGCTATTTGTTTGTCTTTTATTACAACAAAAAGAGCAATAGCCTCAAAAAGTGTAAATACATTAATATACTCATAGAAGAACAAATAAGGAGCACCAACTCGACTGGAAGCAAAAAATGTCAGAGCACTAACGGCAAAAACGCTCAATATTCCGAGTATGCAAATAATCCTCTTGACCGTTTCCTTAATAGTGTTATTAGCAAGATAATGACCAAGGACAAAATAGCCCGCATAACCTAAAGCGATTTTTATTCCAAATTCCTCATAATATTTTTCAGCAAAATCTCTGGCGATATCACTCATATAACCTATAAAAGGGAATAGCATTGGGATAAAAAAGGCAGTTACTAACGATAGACATATAAAATACAGTTCCAACTTTTTATCGGCAACTATAACCCTCAATATCGGAACTGTAATATAGAGTCCTATCAGCATCTTTATAAACCAAAAATGAAATGGTCCCTGAACCATTCTTCCGACTAAACCTATAAGGCCCTTCTCTCCAATCCCACTATATACACCATAAACAACAGACCAGAAAATAAAGATCAACACAACACGAGTAATATTATTCGCATACAAGCTCTTTATATCTATTTTCTTCTGGGTATCAAGAAATAATGCTCCTGAAATCATTACAAAAATTGGCACAGACCATCGTACTAAAGAATCATAAAAGTTTCTTGCATCCCATTCGACTGATGGATAACAGATATCAAATCTTTGCGCAGATGTGTGTAGCCATACTACAGCTAATGCTGCGACAACCCTTAAAACATCAAATTGAACAATTCTATTATTACTCGAGGACATGTTTTATCTTTTTGCCCGCCAAACACCCATAATCGGACTGTTAAAATAAGATTCCGTTAGCTACAAAAGAAAAGCGGGGTATCTGGCTTCTGCCCATTCACATTCCGAGATCTTCCACAACCTATAGCAGTAAACAGACAGAGCGATACCCAAGGCAACGGTATATACCTACCCGCAGCATCTACCTCTGAATGCTCTTGACTGCTATTCTTGAAGTGGAAGTTTCAGAAAGTCAAAACAAAGCGTCAGCGACGCATTTCAAAATGTAGTGCTCCCTATTTCTGCCGTTCCTACCTCCATCAAAAGTCGGCTCGGCGCGAGTTCACGCGTGCAAAAGTACAAATAATTCTGCGATTATTAACATACAAAAAGTAAAATATAGCAATATTTATTAGAAAAGCAATGTAGTGATTTTATTTCAAAACCACTACATTGCTATTTTAATTACATAATTAAATTGTCTACCGACTAATATTCGTCCTCGTTGAACAGGAAATCTTCCTTCGTCGGATAATCGGGCCAAATATCTTCGATGCTTTCATACACATCACCTTCGTCCTCTACTTCCTGCAGATTTTCCAATACTTCGAGTGGAGCGCCCGAACGAATTGCATAGTCGATTAATTCGTCTTTTGTTGCAGGCCATGGCGCATCTTCAAGCTTTGAAGCCAATTCTAGTGTCCAATACATAGCTCTTAAAATTTATCAATTTCTGAATTTCGCCGCAAAAATAATCATTTTATTCTTATTCACAAGAGTTATGCCATTTTTTTTCACTTCGACCTGCAATAAAATTAAGTTTTTTAGCTAAAACATAGAAGTAATCGGATAAGCGGTTCATATATTGTTGAATTTCAGGCGACACGACAGCCTCTCCCATCAAGGCCACGACCCTGCGTTCGGCCCGCCGGCATACCGTACGGCAAACATGGGCCTGCGCAGCCGCGGGGGTTCCGCCCGGCAAAACGAATCCGTCCGCCGCAGGCAGTCCCGAAAGTAGCGCATCGATTTCTTTCTCCATCAGCTCTGTCTCGGAGATACCCAGCTTAGCCGATGCATACAAGGGCGTGCAGCTTTGGTCGGTGGCGAGATGCGTCCCGACGTTGAACAGATTGCACTGGATACGCTCGAGGATGGCTTTATCTTCCTCTTCCGTCATCATTGCAACCAGCAGACCGACACACGCATTCAATTCGTCTACCGTGCCATAGGCTTCCAGCCGTATATCCGACTTCTTTATGCGCACCCCGCCGACCAAACTGGTTGTTCCCTTATCCCCAGTCTTTGTATATACCTTTGTTATTTTCATACGCCAGTTAAAAGTTAATCAGATAATTATGTTTATATCGTTTCTTGTCGAAGAATACAATGCCGGCATCATACAAATCGAACGTCAGCCCTACCCGCTCGTCTTGCTGTACTGAGCGCCAAAAAGCTTTCGCCTGCTTGTCGCAGTAGATACCTTCAAGTATCAGCAACGTATTTTCATCCGCCACCGATACCACTTGTTCGAAGAGCAAGTGGCATTCTGCCGTTAAAGGCAGGCGCACCATCTCGGCGGCACTACCGTCGCGGGGCAACTGCTGCCGCACTGTCGAGCGCCGGCATCCGGCCTGAATATAACGCGTGTAGGCCGGCACAGTGGGCAGCAAATCGATAACGACTGCCGGTTTCCTGAAGTTGGCCAGCCTGAAATACAATTCGCACAGCTTCCTTGTCCTCCTGCCAATTCCCGGCATTTCCGCCGCCAAATCGGCATACGCATAATACGGATAACGCTCATTGACAACATACCTGACAAACCGGTAGTCAGAAGGCGATTGCACGCCAAAGCCCCTGCAATGGCGGATCCGTCTGAGCCAAACAAGCATTCTGACAATAGCAGTATACATAATAAGAGCGGTTAATCCGTTTGTAAATCGTAAAGAATAACGCAAAAAATGCACTTTTCGTATATGACGCG
>DBRC01000068.1 GCA_002305505.1 Prevotella sp. UBA1378
CGGACTTTCACGCCTGCGCCGATTAAAATGCAAGAATTATGGAAGAGATGCAAGGTAAAGTAGTAATAAAAGAAATGGCCGATTGGATTGTCAATACTTACGGACGCCTGGATACCGCATTGAACAATGCCGGTATTCTTGATAACCCCCAAAGGGATAGCCAATGCCGTGCTGTGGCTCTGTTCTCCGCAGGAAAGTTTCGTAGGCGGCCATGCACTTCTGGTAGATGGTATGTTCTCTATTCACTAATTAAAAAAATGTAACATCATGGACGAAAACAATAAAATGAATATCAGCCGTCGCGGTTTTTTGAAAACTGCGGCCGCAATAGGGGCGGCACTGACCATTCAGCCCGCAATAGATAAGGTAAAAGCCGCCAATGTCGCACTCAACGGAGGAAATACATTGTCCATGAAGAAGGGCAACATACCATACCGCACGCTCGGTACGGGCAAAGCAGCCTTAGAAGTGTCCGCCCTCGGTTTCGGCGTTATGGGCATGACCTACAACCGCAGCCAGCACCCGGACAAGAAACAATGTATTCGTCTGCTGCACGAAGCTGTAGAGCGTGGCGTAACGCTTTTCGATACGGCCATCATCTACGGGCCGCTGACCAATGAGGATTTGGCAGGAGAAGCCCTTGCCGAGTTCAGAGGCAACGTCAACGTGACTACCAAGTTCGGGCACGAGGTGATCGGCGGCAAGGGCACAGGGCATCAGGACAGCCGCCCTGCAACAATTCGCAAGTATTGTGAGGATTCGCTCCGCCGCTTGCGGCTCGACACGCTTCCGATGTTCTACCAACACCGCGCCGACCCGAATGTACCTGCCGAGGAGGTGGCGCAGACCATCGCCGACCTGATGAAAGAGGGCAAAGTACAACACTGGGGCATGTGCGAGGTTAGCGCCGACACCATCCGTCGGGCGCATGCCGTATGTCCGCTGACGGCCATACAGAGCGAATATCACCTGATGCATAGGCTTGTGGAAGGAAACAGAGTGCTGGATACCTGCCGCGAACTGGGTATCGGCTTCGTGCCGTACAGCCCGATCAACCGGGGATTTCTCGGTGGTGATATCAACGAATACACGGTCTTCGACCCGGCGAACGACAACCGCCAGACCCTGCCGCGTTTCCAGCCGGAGGCGATGCGGGCCAACATGCGCATCGTGAACGTGCTGCAACAGTTCGGACGCACACGAGGCATGACATCGGCACAGGTGGCTCTCGGCTGGCTGTTGCAGAAAGCCCCGTGGATAGTACCGATTCCCGGAACGACGAAGCTCTCGCATCTGGAAGAAAACCTGCGCGTGCTCGATTTCGACCTTGCCTCCGAGGAGTGGCGCGAACTCGAAACGGCCGTCGCGGCCATTCCCGTCGTGGGCGACCGTTACAACGCTGAACAGCAAAAACAGGTTGGGCGATGAGAGCGAAATCTCTGTGTTCTGTGCAATTCTGGTGGGATTATTGAGCAATTATGTTGCCCAATGTCGGCATTGAGGCCACTCATCGTGTAACCTCTTTCACAAGGCGGGGGAAGAACCGTGTAACTTCTGGGGAAGGCGCGCCCTACAATCAACAGATGGGGAAAGGGCGCCATACAGGCATCACTGGAGGGTGCGTCAATGATATTATTTTTTTTAGAACCCACCTGTTGAAATTTTAAATATGGATAGAACCCACAAAAAAAATAGCAATTTTCGGGTTGTCAGAGAAAAAGGATTGTTGTAACTTTGCACTGTCGGAATAAAAAACATATAATTATGAAAAGGAAACTAACCATCACGTTATTGGCTATGCCTCATAATTGGAACGGCAGATTTATTTTCGCAGAGTATGAACAAAAGATTAGAAGAAACCCCGCAGTCCGTTATCGCCAATGTGCATAAGGCTGCCCAGTTGCTGAAAGAGAAAGGTAGCGAGGCGCTTGCCGTACTTACCGATCCGAAGTCCGAATTCAATGACAGGGATGCGTATCTCTTCATTATCGACGTGGATAAAAGCCTCGTAGTTTCCAACCCCCGCTTTCCGGAGCGTACCGGAGGCATCTTCGCCCCGTGCCACCGCGTTGTCGGCAGCGACCGTTCGCTGACAGGCTTTGCTGGCGGGCTGGACGCCAAACGGACATTGTTGAAGTTGGAAGGTGTTTTGTAATACGTTGAAAATAGCTTTGAGCGAATGAAGGAGAGCCAGAATGAAATCTACTACGCCCGGATTGCCGAAGCCATCCGGTTCATACGGGATAACCGCAAGGAGCAGCCCAGCTTGGAGGCCGTGGCCGGGGCGGTGAATATGAGCCCGTTCCATTTCCAGCGCATTTTCAAGGAGTGGGCGGGCATTACGCCGAAGCACTTCCTTCAGTACCTTAATGTCGAGTATGCCAAGCGTATCTTGCACGAGACACACGCATCGCTTTTCGACACGGCACAGCAGGTGGGGCTCTCTGGTACGGGGCGGCTGTACGACCTGTTCGTCACCGTCGAGGGTATGACCCCCGGCGAGTACAAGAATGGCGGGGAGAATCTTTATATCAACTGCAGTTTCGCCACGACGCCTTTCGGCGACATTCTTATCGCCTCCACCCCGAAAGGTATCTGCAATATGGAGTTCGCCGACGACCACATGGAGGCTTTCAGCTCCCTACAACGTAAATTTCCGAGAGCGAAGTTCTTCCAGGTGTGCGATGCAATCCAGCAGAACGCACTTTTCATTTTCACGCAGGACTGGAGCAGGCTGGGCGAGATAAAGCTGCATCTGAAGGGTACGGAGTTTCAGATGAAGGTATGGGAGGCATTGCTGAAAATCCCGATGGGTGGGATGGCCACTTACGGAGACATTGCCGCAGGCATCGGCAATCCGCGTGCCTGCCGTGCGGTAGGTACGGCTGTGGGTGAGAATCCGGTAGCGTTCCTCATTCCATGCCACCGCGTCATCCGTGCAACTGGAGAAATCGGCAACTATCATTGGGGCGAAATCCGCAAAACGGCCATCATCGGCTGGGAGGCAGCTAAAGGAGGGAAACGCCTATGAATCATTCCGCGCCCTGCCTCCTCCGCGCCCTGTCCGTGTCTATTCGATGACCACTGTGGTCCACCCGTGCCTGTCCTCTTCCATTCCGTATTGTATGGCGCGCAGGTGGTTGTATAGCTTCGTGGATACTGGCCCCGGCTTTCCGTCCTTCGAGAAGGTGTAGCGCTTTCCTGTTTCGTCGTCGTCGATGTATGATACCGGACTGATTACGGCTGCCGTGCCGCAGGCGCCGGCCTCTTCGAACGTAGCCAGCTCTTCCTCCGGAATCGGGCGGCGCTCCACCTTCATGCCGAAGTCNNGACTTGGGGGTGACATAGGTGTTGTCCTTAATTCCGAAGAAGTTGGCTGCGCCGCATTCGTCGACGTATTTCTTCTCCTTGGCATCGAGATAGAACTCGCATGCATATCCTTTCTTGTGTGCGATGTCGTTGGCCTTGAGCGACGCAGCATAGTTGCCGCCCACTTTATATTTACCTGTTCCGAGCGGTGCCGAGCGGTCGTATTCGCGCACGATGATATAGGGATTGGTAGAGAATCCTCCCTTGAAGTAAGGGCCTACCGGTGTAACGAAAATAAGGAAGGTATAGTCCGAAGCCGGATGCACTCCCACCTGTGCGCTTGTCCCGATGATCAGGGGGCGGATGTAAAGCGTAGCCCCGCTCTCGTATGTGGGTATGTATTCTTGATTGAGGCGGACCACCTTTTTCACCATTTCGACAAACAATTCTGTAGGGACTTCGGGCATCAGGATGCCGCGGCATGTCGACTGTAGGCGTGCTGCGTTCTCTTCCACTCGGAACACCCTGACCTTTCCGTCGGGGCAGCGGTAAGCCTTCAGCCCCTCGAATGCCTCCTGCCCGTAGTGCAGGCATGTGGCTGCCATGTGGAGTTTCAGGTATTCGTCTGAGCATACCTCTATTTCCCCCCATTTCCCGTTCCGGTAGTTGCATCGCACGTTGTAATCGGTTTTCATGTATCCGAATGATAACTTCGACCAATCTAAATCTTTCATGTTTTCTGTTTTTTTTAGAGCTTTTGGTTTTAATCTGGTACAAAATTAATCAAAATATTGTTCATCTGCAACATTTTGTGCGGAAATGTAAGTGGCGGGATGCAGAAAACAGCAGAAAGGAGGGGGATTCGCTTGCAGATTCTGTTACGGGTTCATAAAAAAAACAAAAAATAAAAAAACGGACATATATTTTGGGTGTTTGTTCTTTTTTTGCTTAAATTTATACTTGAAAATCAGTAATATACCGTAGAATATTCTCGAAAGAGCATACAGGCAGTTTGTCATTGAGTGTTTAATTTAAATTAAAGGGAGGATCTGATTATGAGGAAAATGTTACTTACTTTATTGTGCATGCTGCCGATGGCGCTGTATTCGCAGGGTGAATACCGCGGAATGGTGGCCGAAGGCAAGGCATGGCTGATCTATCACTACACGATGCTCGAGGAGTATCGGTACTCGTACAAGATGTTTCTTAAGGGCGACACCGTGATTGATGGGGTTGCGTATAAGAAGCTGTACAGCGAAATGGAGAAAGAGGCGCCGGTATACGCCGGGGCTTTCAGGGAAGATGGGATGAAGGTTTACTTCCGCTACACGGAGCAATGGGGCAGCAAGGAGGTGTGTCTTTATGACTTCGGCTTGGACGTGGGGGACACTTTCACTGCACAGGACGGCGAAGGCAAGCTCACGGTAGTGTCGAAAAAGTATGAGGAGCATTTCGGGCAAAAGCGCCTGACGCTATCGGTGAGAAGCGGTGAGGACAGTTCGCTGGCAACTGAATGGATAGAGGGAATCGGTTCGAACTCCCGGCCTAACTGTAACGAAATGCTTGCGGGTAATTACGACCGCCTTGTGGTATGTGCCGAAGCAAAGGATACTATCTTTGTGGATGCCAAGCGTTATATCCCCACCGGCGTGACTCCTGTTGCCAAGCAGGCGGCAGGGGGCGACGGAGCCATATATGACGTGGCCGGCCGAAGACTGAACGGGGCACCGGCAAAGGGCATGTACATTAAGGACCGGAAGATACGGATTAACGGGTTAACGGATTAACGGGTTAACGGATTAACGGGTTAACGAGTTAACGGGTTAACGGATTAACGGGTTAACGAGTTAACGGGTTAACGAGTTAACGGATTAACGGGTTAACGAGTTAACGGGTTAACGAAGATGCTGACTGGGGGCATCTGGGTTAATCCGTTAATTCATTCGGGAATAGTACAAGCACCTTGTAGCAGGAGTACAAGCACCTTGTAGCAGGAGTACAAGATGATTGTAGCATTATAATCGCATGCCTGTGGACTTTCAGTTGTTCTCTTTGAGTATTTTTTCCACTTCCTCTTCTGTTTTCGTCAGTTTAGCCTTGCAGAACTTGATGAGTTCTTGGGCACGTTTCAGCTGGTCGCTCAGTTGGTCGATGTCCAGTTCGTCGCTTTCCATCCTTCGCACGATATTGTCGAGCTCGCGGATGGCTTCTTCATATTTCATTGTTTTCATCTCAAACCTATCTTGTTAATCCGTTAATCTGTTAATCCGTTAATCCGTTAATCTGTTAATCTGTCAATCCGTTTCACCGTCGATTTCACCGTCCCTTTTTCCAATCTTGTTTCAATCTCGTCGCCGGTTTTCAGCATATTGGGGTCGCGCACGGTTTTTCCGGCGGCGGTGGTGATGCTGTAACCACGCTTCAGCATCAGGGCAGGGTCGAGCCCCGCGGCGCGTTGTTGGAGCATTGCCAGCAAGTGCCGTCTGTTTGTCAGCAAGCGTTCGGCTAAAGGCTTGATAGCGGCGGCCGTGGTGTCTAAGCGGTAGTGCATCGATTGCAGGCGCCGGGGGGCGGCTGTCAAGATGCCGGCCGACATCCGTTGCAGGCATATTTTCTGATGGGCGACGGCCATGGTTGCCGCCGTAGGGATGCGTGCGGCAAGCGCGTCGATACGGTTTTCCGCCTCTGCGAGCAAGCGTCCGGTACGGTTGATGACAGCCGTTTGTGCGCTTTCGATGTGGTCGAGCGCCTTTTTCTGGTGGTGTATGAGGAAAGCGGCAGCAGCCGTAGGCGTTTTCACGCGCGTGTTGGAAACCATGTCGAGAACCGATTCGTCGCGTTCGTGACCTATGCCCGTGATGATGGGCAGGGGGAAGTTGGCTACGTTCTCGGCCAGTGGCAGCGTATCGAAGCCCGACAAGTCGCTCGTGGCGCCCCCGCCCCTGATGATGACCACCACGTCGAACAGCTCTGCCTGCGCGTTGATGCGGTCGAGCGCTGCAATCACGCTGGCCTCCACCTGCTCGCCTTGCATTGCGGCCTCAAAGAGCTGCGTGACGAAGCGTAGGCCGTATTCGTTGTCGGCCAGCTGGTTGCAGAAGTCGCCGTAGCCGGCAGCTGTGGCTGCCGAGATGACGGCGATGCGCTGGGCGCACATGGGTATCGGCAGTTCTTTTTGCAGGTCGAATACCCCCTCGGCCTTCAGTTGGCGTATGATTTCCTGCCGCCTGTGGGCTATGTCGCCCATGGTGTAGGCAGGGTCGATGTCGGTGATGATCCATGAGAAGCCGTAAGCTTCGTGGAATTGCGGGTATACTTTCAGCAACACCTTCATGCCTGCATGCAGCGTCTGGCCTGTGGCGCGCTCAAAGTAGGGGGCCAGCAGCATCCATGTGTTCCTCCAGCACCGTGCCGATGCCTTTGCCACAGGCGTGGCACTGTGGCCTTCTTTCTCCACGAGTTCCATATAGCAATGGCCACGGCTTTCGCGTGCTTCCGAAATCTCGGCCTGCACCCAGTACTCGCGGTTCATCTGCAGCTCGATGACGTGCCGGACGAGCGAGTTAAGTTCGAGGAGAGTAAGGGGATTATTGCTCATAAGCAGGCAGGTTTTGTGCTGATGAATCCGGGGCAGGGATGGCGGTGGCCGATGCGGCGGTGCCGAGGAGATAAGCCTTGTTGAAATCAGGCACGCCGTAGCCGTAGACGTTGTCAGGGTGCGAATAGTTGTCGCCGCTTTGGCGGATGAGCTGCATGATTTCCATGGCCGTCTTGCCGGGCAGCGCCTGCCAGAGGCAAGCCGCGAGGCCGCAGACCACGGGAGCGGCGAAGGAGGTGCCCATGTCCTGTACGAGCGTGCCCCTCCCTGATATGAGGCTGGCCGGGCTGCCCAGCGCCATTACGTCGGGCTTGATGCGCCCGTCTTGTGTCGGGCCTACCCCGCTGAAGGGCGCATTGCGCCCCTCGGCCGTCACGGCTCCCACCGTAAGGCATTCCCTTGCGTCGGCCGGGAAGGTGATTTTCTTCCATGGCCCCATTCCGCTGTTGCCGGCACTGTTGACCAAGATGATACCTTTCTGTGCCAGCATCGAAGCCGAGCGGGATATGAGCGTGGACAGCCCGTCCATCTCGCGATATCTATGGTCGGTCGAATGGTCGTCGAACTCGTTGTAGCCGAGGCTGCTGTTGATGACGTCGACGCCGGCCGAGTCGGCATATTCTGCCGCCATCGCCCAATAATCCTCCTCTACCATCTGTTCCGATTCTTGGTCTTCGCACCGCAACAGCCAGTAAGCGGCTTCGGGCGCCGTCCCGATGTAAACATTCGGTATGCTTACCGCCATAGCCGATAGCACCTTTGTGCCGTGGTCGGTTTCGTAGTAGATGCTTGGCGAAGGCGGGTAAACGAAGTCGTGCGTTCCGGCGATACCCACTTTCCTGAATGCCGGTATCCGGTCTGCGTTCTTGAAACCGCCGTCTAAAACAGCAATTGTCATGCCTTGCCCGCGGTATCCTTTTTCATGGAGCGACTGGCCTTTCAGCATCCCTATCTGTTCGGATGCGGCAGCGTAGCGGTCGGTCCTCACGGTATCCCATTGGTTAAAGTTGCGGTGTATCTTCATTTTTTCGGCCGAAGGGATAATCGAGTCGGGCGATTCCCACACCAGCCGGCATGCGGCCACAAAGGGCAGTTGCGCCAACTGGGCTGCCGCCTGCCGGTCTTTTGTCCATATCAGCACCGTATTGTTCCATTTGCTTGTGCCTACGACCGTCACGCCGGCGTTGCGTAATGTGTTCAGGTAGCGGTCGCTGAGGGGCAGGTCGGTAGAGTCGACCGGCAGGTTCTGGCGCTTGCGCCGCTCGACGGCCTTGCGCGACAAGAAGCGTTGCGGCTGGTGCAGGTCGTACCGTGTGCCTTGTTTGTCTTTCAGCGTAAACCGGTACATGTAGCATTTGCTGCCAGGGTATTTTATCCTTGGCGCGTTGTTCTGCAGCGCGGCCCCGAGGTGCATGGCTGCGCTCCAGGCAAGCAGGAGGAGGCATATCAGTCGTTTCGTCATATTCATAATCCGGCACCTTTTCCTGCCACGGCATGAGCCGGGCAAGAACCGGGCTCCGCGCATGGCCTGTCGGAAACGTTTCGTTAATTTCCGGGGTGCAAACTTACTGCTATTTCTGCTAATAACCAAATATTTTTGCCGATTCTTGCCTGTTAAACGCCTGAAAATGCTTACCTTTGCAGGATAATTAGGTAATGTAGATGGATAAGAATCAAGCGACGCTCGAACTCGGAACCAAACCGGTGGGCCGGTTGCTGGCCCAATATGCCTTGCCTGCTGTGATAGCCATGACGGCCTCTTCGCTCTACAATATCATCGACCGTGCTTTCATAGGCCAGATGGTGGGCCCCGACGCAATAGCCGGTCTGGGCATCACGTTCCCCTTCATGAACCTCTCGGGCGCTTTCGGCGCGGCAGTCGGCGTGGGCGCCTCGACGGCCATCTCGGTGAAACTGGGGCAGAAAGACTATCAGACGGCCGGGGACATACTGGGGAATACCGTCACGCTGAACCTTGTCGTCGGCTTGTCGCTCAGCGTCGTCTGCCTCGTCTTCCTCGACCCCATCCTGCGCTTCTTCGGTGCCAGCGATGCCACGCTGCCTTATGCCCGCAGCTTTATGGAGGTGATACTGGCCGGCAATGTCTTCACGCACATGTATTTCGGGCTGAACGCCGTGCTGCGTGCGGCCGGCAAGCCGCGCCATGCAATGTATGCCACCATCTTTACGGTGGTGATGAACGTGCTGCTCGACATGGTGTTCATCTGGTGGTTCGGCTGGGGTATACGCGGTGCGGCCTCGGCCACGATTATCTCGCAGGTGCTGGCGCTCTGCTGGCAGCTCCGCCTGTTCAGCGACAAGCGCGGGCTGTTGCACCTGAAACGGGGCATCTACCGCCTGAGGGCAAACCTCGTGAAGAACATCATCGGCATCGGCATCTCCCCGTTCCTTATGAACGTCTGTGCCTGCATCATCGTTATTTTCATGAATAACCAGTTCGTGGAATACGGCGGCGACATGGCGGTGGGCGCATACAGTATAGCCAACGGTATCGGGATGATGTTCGTGATGTTCATCATGGGCGTGAACCAAGGCATGCAGCCGATTGCCGGGTACAACTACGGGGCGCTGCAGTTCGGCCGCCTGTTGCACGTGCTCCGTCTCAGTATACTGGCCGCTACGGCCATCATGACGGCAGGCTGGCTCATAGCCATGTTCCTGCCTTATTACTGTGCCCGCCTGTTCACTACCGACCAGGAGCTGATAGCCTTGTCCATCGAGGGCATCCGCATCAACATGCTGCTGTTCCCCATCATCGGTTTCCAGATGGTCGTAACCAATTTCTTCCAGTGCATAGGCAAGGTGAAAATCAGCATCTTCCTCTCTTTGTCGCGCCAGTTGCTGTTCCTGCTGCCCCTGCTGGCCGTGTTGCCCACGGTGTGGGGCGTCAAAGGCGTATGGGCTGCTTTGCCTGCCAGCGACTTGGTGGCGGCGCTGGTGGCCGCATGGGTGATGTCGGTGTATATGCGGAAGTTCAAGAAACAATATAAAGTAGTCAAAGCCAATGGATAATAAGAATCTGATTATCAATGTGGGCCGCCAGATTGGTTCGGGCGGGCGGGCGATTGCCAAGATGCTGGCAGACGAGTTCGGGTGCCGGCTCTACGACCGCGAACTGTTGAACCTGGCTGCGAAGGAAAGCGGATTCAGCGAAAAGTTCTTCGAACAGAACGACGAGCAGAAGGGCTTCTTCAAGTCGCTATACCATTACCACATGCCCCATTTGAGCGACGGTAACTTTTACCAGAACAAGTTCTCGCAGGAAAGCTTGTTCCAATTCCAGAGCGATGCCATCCGCAAAGCTGCCGCCGAAGGGCCGTGCGTGTTCGTGGGGCGCTGTGCCGACTATGTGTTGCGCGATTACCCGAATACCGTCAGCGTGTTTGTGACCGCCGATATGGATTACCGCATCAGGATAGTGTGCGGGCGCAAGGGCTGCGACCGTGCATTGGCAAGGAAACTGATTCAGAACGGGGAGAGCGAGCGGTCGTCCTATTACAATTATTATACGGGGAAGCGGTGGGGGCATTCCGAGAGTTACGACCTCTGTATCAACTCCTCACTGCTGGGCTTGGAAGCGACGGCCGAGCTGATAAAGGGTTTCGTCAGGCTGCGCTTCGGATGATAACGGGGGCACACACAAGGACGGAGACCCTATCACCAGGGACAGACAACCAAAATAAAGGAAAAAATGAAAAGGATTGGGATTATCAGCGACACACACTCGTATTGGGACGATAAGTACCTGTATTACTTCGAGCCTTGCGACGAGATATGGCATGCAGGCGATATCGGTTCGATGGAGGTGGCGGAGCGCTTGGCTGCCTTCCGCCCGTTGCGTGCGGTATCTGGTAACTGCGACGGCGGCGACTTGCGGCTGGCGTATCCGGAAATCAACCGTTTCAGGTGCGAGGACGTAGACGTGCTTATCAAGCACATCGGCGGCTATCCCGGCAAGTACGACGCGTCTGTGCGCAAGATGCTTCATGCTTCTCCGCCGCAGTTGTTCATTACCGGACATTCACACATATTGAGGGTAAAGTATGATAACACGCTGAACCTGTTGCATGTCAATCCGGGGGCAGCCGGGCTTCAAGGCTGGCACTTAGACCGCACCGTGGTACGCATGACCATTGACGGAAGGAAATTCAGGGACATGGAGGTGGTGAAACTGGCAGAACTGTGGAAGAATGAATAGCGGGAAGTGCAATTAAAACAGACATATAACGTTATAAACAATAAAATCAATAATTAAAAGTAGAGCGTATGAAAACTTACTTAGTTACGGGTGCAGCCGGATTCATCGGTGCCAATTATATCAAGTTCCTGCTTCACAAGAAGTACAAGGATGAGGGGATAAAGATTATCATCCTCGACTTGCTCACTTATGCAGGGAACCTCGGGACAATCAAGGATGATATTGATAACGAGCGTTGCATCTTCGTGCGCGGCGATATCCGCGACCGCGAACTGGCCGACCGCTTGTTTGCTGAGCACGACATCGATTACGTCGTGAACTTCGCCGCCGAAAGCCATGTGGACAGGAGCATCGAGAATCCGCAGCTATTCTTGCAAACCAACATACTGGGTACGCAGAACCTGCTCGATGCAGCCCGCCGTGCATGGGTAACGGGAAAGGACACCACCGGATATCCTACATGGAAAGAAGGAAAACGCTACCATCAGGTATCTACCGACGAGGTGTACGGTTCGCTCGGGGCCGAGGGCTTCTTTATGGAAACTACACCGCTCTGCCCGCATAGCCCTTACAGTGCGTCGAAGACGGGTGCCGACATGATTGTGATGGCTTATCACGACACTTACCACATGCCTGTAACCATCACGCGGTGCTCGAACAACTACGGGCCCTACCATTTCCCGGAGAAACTGATACCGCTGATTATCAACAATATCCTCGAAGGCAAGCAGCTGCCTGTATACGGAAAGGGCGATAACGTGCGCGACTGGCTGTACGTGGAAGACCACTGCAAGGCCATCGACCTCGTAGTGCGCCAAGGAAAGGAAGGCGGGGTGTACAACGTGGGCGGACATAATGAAATGAAGAACATTGACATCGTGAAGCTCACCATCAAGACCGTTCACGACATGATGGCTGCCGACAAGCAACTGCGCAAGGTGTTGAAGAGGCAGGAGACAGGAACCGACGGCGAAATAAGCATCGACTGGATAAACGACGGGCTCATCACTTTCGTGGCCGACCGTCTCGGCCACGACCAGCGTTATGCCATCGACCCGTCGAAGATCAAGGCTGAACTCGGCTGGTATCCCGAGACTATGTTTGCCGAGGGCATAGTGAAAACCATCAGGTGGAACCTCGAAAACCAAGATTGGATAAAGGATGTCACGTCGGGCGATTACCAGAAGTACTACGACCAGATGTACGGCAACCGGTAGCAGGCAGATGAAGAAAATATTGCTTTTGGGCTCAGGCGAACTGGGCAAGGAGTTTGTGATTGCGGCCAAACGGGCTGGGCTGTACGTCATAGCCTGCGACCGCTACGACCACGCACCGGCCATGCAGGTGGCTGACGGGCGCGAGATATTCAATATGCTCGACGGCGATGCGCTGGCGGCTGTCGTCGAAAAGCACCGGCCCGACATCATCGTGCCCGAGATAGAGGCCATCCGCACGGAGCGCTTGTTCGACTTCGAGCAGCAGGGCATACAGGTGGTGCCGTCTGCGCGTGCCGTTAACTATACGATGAACCGCCGGGCCATCCGCGACCTTGCCTCGAAAGAGTTGGGGCTCCGGACGGCCAAGTATTTCTATGCCAACACCTACAGCGGGTTGCGGCGTGCAGCAGCCGAAATCGGTTATCCCTGTGTGGTGAAGCCGCTGATGTCGTCGTCGGGGCATGGGCAGAGCTACGTGCGCAGCGACGGCGAACTGGAAGAAGCCTTCAGGAATGCAATGGCCGGCAGCCGCGGGGATGTGCAGGAGGTGATTGTCGAGGAATTCATCGACTTCGATTCGGAGTTTACATTGCTTACCGTGACCCAGAAAAACGGCCCCACCTTGTTCTGCCCGCCCATCGGGCATGTGCAGAAGGGCGGCGACTACCGTGAGAGCTGGCAACCTTATAAAATGCCGGACGAGGCCTTGAAGCAGGCACAGTATATGGCCGGTGAGGTGACGAAGGCGCTTACCGGTGCGGGCATTTGGGGCGTTGAGTTCTTCCTTACCAAAAAGGGCGAGGTAATCTTCTCGGAGCTAAGTCCGCGACCGCATGATACGGGGATGGTGACGCTCGCACATACAACCAACCTCAACGAGTTCGAGCTGCATTTACGTGCAGTGATGGGATGGCCTATTGCCGGTATCTGCTTGGAACATTACGGATGCTCGGCCGTGGTGCTGGCAAAGGAGAATGCTGATACGCCGCCCGAGTACTGTCTCACGGAGGCCTTGAAGGAGGAAAACACGCGTGTGCGTATCTTCGGGAAACCCTCGCAAGAGGTAAACCGCCGCATGGGTGTGGTGTTGTGCTACGATGAAGTGGGGGCCGACATGGATGCCTTGCGCGATAAAGCCAAGCGCCTTGCAGCAACGGTATTATAATTAATATTTAGGAGTATGAATCGTTCAGAAGGAAGAATCATCGACTTGCCTAAAATCATCGACCCGAGGGGGAACCTTACTGTTGCCGAGCAGCTGAAGAACATCCCTTTCGAGGTGAAACGTGTTTACTGGGTGTACGATGTGCCGTCGGGTGAATGCCGGGGCGGTCATGCGCATAAGCAGTGCCGAGAGTTTATCGTTGCGGTGAACGGTTCGTTCACAGTGACGCTTAACGACGGCAGGGAGCAGGAGACTTTCCTTTTAAACCATCCTTACCAAGGGCTCCTGGTGGAAACGGGCATCTGGCGTACGCTCGATGATTTCTCGTCGGGGGCCGTATGTCTTGTATTGGCTTCCGAGCTGTTCGAGGAAGAGGACTATATCCGCGAATACGACGAATACATAGAGTATCTGGGATGTTTGAAATAAGGCGATACACCGGAGGACAGGAGGCGGAATGGAACCGGTTCGTGGCTGAATCGAAAAACGGCACGTTCCTCATCGACCGCAACTATATGGATTATCACCAGCAGCGGTTTGAGGATTGCTCTTTGATGTTCTATTTAGAAGGAACGCTTTATGCCGTGCTGCCGGGAAACCGATGCGGCGACGTGTTCTATTCGCATCAGGGGCTGACCTACGGCGGACTTATCATGGACTGCCGGGCAACGGCTTCTGTCGTAGCGGCGTTGTTCGGCGAACTGAATGCTTACCTGCGCGGGGCGGATATACGCCGCGTCGTGTATAAGGCGATACCTTATATATATACGCGTGTTCCGTCGGAAGAAGACCTCTATGCTCTTTTCAAGGTGTGCAATGCCCGCCTGGTGGCAAGGGATATCTCTTCCGTCATCGTGCAGGGCCAGCCTGTAAAGTGGAGCCGCGACCGCAGGTACGGTGCCAACAAAGCCTGTACAGAGGGGGTGGTGGTAGAGGTGAGCAGCGATTACGGGGGCTTTTGGAAGGTGCTCGGGGACAACCTGATGAGCAGGTACGGTGCCCGACCGGTTCATTCGCTTGAAGAGATACAGCTGCTCCGGTCGCGTTTCCCCAGTCAGATAAAGCTGTATGTGGCCCGGGCGGGCGGCGAGATGCTCGGCGGTACCTTATTATATGTCGCAGGCCATACGGTGCATGCGCAGTATATCTCTGCCACGCCCGAGGGAAAGCGCCTGCATGCCATCGACGCGATATACAAGCGCATCATCAAAGAAGACTACGTCCATGCACGTTACATCGATTTCGGGAAATCAACGGAACAGGAAGGGAGCATACTTAATGAATCGCTGATTTACCAAAAAGAGGGATTCGGCGGCAGGGGCGTTTGTTACGACTGGTACGAATGGGAACTATGATTAAATATCTGGAACTGAAGAAAATCACGGCCATGCACGGTGCCGAGATACACGCGGCCGTGAATGCGGTGATAGACGGAGGCTGGTACTTGCAAGGCGAGGCCAACGCCCGTTTCGAGGCGGATTATGCGCATTATATCGGGAGCCCCCATTGCATCGGCTGTGCCAACGGGCTGGATGCCCTGACGCTGATCTTCCGCTCATATATCGAAATCGGCGTTATGCACCCCGGCGACGAAGTCATCGTGCCGGCCAATACTTATATCGCTTCCATCCTTTCAATAACCGAGAACGGGCTGGTGCCTGTATTGGTGGAGCCCGACGGTGAGACGTTGCAGATAGACGACTCGCGCATTGAGGCGGCGATAACCGCCAAGACCCGCGCCGTCATGATTGTCCACCTGTACGGCCGTTGCGCTTATACAGCCCGCATCGGGGCGATATGCAAAGCATACGGGCTGAAACTGGTGGAGGACAACGCGCAGGCGCATGGTTGCATGTACCAAGACCGGCGTACCGGTTCGTTGGGCGATGCTGCCGGGCACAGCTTTTATCCGGGTAAGAATCTGGGCGCACTGGGCGATGCCGGTGCCGTGACCACTGCCGACGGTGAGTTGGCCGGGGTGGTGCGGGCGATTGCCAATTACGGTTCTGCTCAGAAGTACGAATTTGAATATTTAGGCCGCAACAGCCGGCTTGACGAGATTCAGGCCGCTGTGCTCGGTGTGAAGTTGCGCTATTTGGATGCAGACAATCGTGCGCGCAAGGAAATGGCCCGGCGTTACATGTCGGGAATACGCCAGCCGGCTGTCCGCATTCCGCAAACCGTGCGCGATAATGTTTTCCATATCTTCCCCGTATTATGTACGGACCGCGACCACTTGCAGCGCCATCTCTTGGAGGCTGGTGTCGAAACGGTGATACATTATCCTATACCGCCGCACCGGCAGAAGTGCTATGCAGGGTGGGGGGCACTGCAGTTGCCGGTGACGGAGCAGATACACCGCGAAGAACTGAGCCTTCCGCTGAACCCGGCGCTGACGGCGGATGAAATAGGGAGGGTGATTGATGCCGTCAATGGTTTCACCTTTCGGTAAAACTTATTTTCCGCTTGCTCAGCACGTCGCTATTCGAGATGTGCGGCAAGGGGCGCTTTGCCGTTTTCCTTTTACTGTATAATACGGCGCGTGGCTCTGCTGTCGTAGAGTCGCAGGCATGGTAACCGCATGTTTCGACGAAGCGGCGGTAGGGCAGCGAATCCGTATATACCACGACGAAGTCGGGCCGGTGCTTGCGGCAGGCATCCTTGGCTTCCTCTTTCATGCAGGCCAGTTCGCCGTCCTGACGTCCGAAATACTTGCATCCCGGCAGCGAGTTGACCGGCACCCCATATCCGTTCAGGAACCCGAGATACACTATCCTGGGATTCCCCACCTCCGACATGATTCCTGCAAAGCGGTAGTAGCTTGCCCTTTTCTCGTTGTCTTGGAAAAAGTAATTGCCCGTTTTGTCGTGTATCTCATAGTTGGTATAGATGCACAGCAGGCCGGCCACGGCGGATGCGGCGATGCTGTACTTGCTTACCACCGCCCGGTGGTGGTAGCTGAGCGGGGTGATGACTGCCACGAAGCCAAAGAGCATGAAGATGGCACAGCTGCTCAGGTAGTACGTGCATGTATCATTTTGTATGGTAATGAAGAAAACGTATAGGAAGCTGACGAGCGGGAAAAAGCGGTAGCGTTTCAGTTGGAAGGCTATCAGGCTTGTGCTGATGGTGGAAATGATGAAAACCATCAGTGCAAACTCCCAGATATGCAGCTAAAGGAAGCCTAAGAAGAAAAGCTGTTCGTTGCCGCTCCAGTTGGTGGTAGTCTTGAGTGTAAGTATGAAATATTCGTAAACGAAGTCGGAGAGGTGCCCTATAGCGGTGAAGTAGGCGATGAAAGGCAGGGCGACGGTTGCTGCACCTGCCAGTATATAGCCCAGCGAACGCAATGCCCGGTCGCTCTTGTGTAGATGGAAGAGCGCGTAAAGAGGGAAAATAGCCATCATGGCTGCTATGTTGAACTTGATGAACAGCGGTGCGGCGACACAGATTCCCAGTATATACGAGGCGGCGTTAATGCCGTGTTCGGAGTGGCCTTGGCCGTAAAGCAGGCGGCTGTAGAGGAATAAACTACAGAATGCTGATAATTAGTGAAATACGAGGCAAGGACTTGGGAAACAGGTTCTTGCCTCGGTTCTTTTTGCTCATATTCTGCACGTTATATGTGCAGAACGTGTCGGGTAAGTACCCCAATTTGTTGACCAGATTTTCAGGTCATGTTGACCAAGCAAAAAAATGGTATCGACGAAAACGACGAAAAATACCCCCTTTGTTTGCGATATGTTGACCAGAATTTTAGGCCATGTTGACCAGATTTAATTCTGATTTCGCATGATTTCACGAGTTGTAAAACAAGTTCAAAAGTATTAAACATTTTCACTAATTATTGTAATTATGGCAACGCTAAAACCTACAGTTAAGTCAAAACTAAAGACAGGGGTGTACATCGTTTACATCCGGGTAGTTCATAACAGACAGAGTTCTTTTATCAGAACCTCATGGATGGTAAACGATAAAGGAATCAAAGGTAAGGATGTAATAGACCCTTACGTTATTCAGCAAACTTCAAATCTGATTAGTCGTTATTACAGCGCACTGAATCAGATTAACATCTCCAACTGGACAGCTTCAGAGGTTGTAGCCTATCTTACCACCTCAACTGAAGACATGTCGTTTTCTGATTATGCGAGAAAGCATATAGAGAAACTAATCAAAAGAGGTCAAGAACGTACCTCCCGTAACTACAAGTGGGCACTCAATCATATGGAACGGTTTGCCCATACAGACAACATTATGTTCTCACGTCTGACATCTGCTTTTCTTAACCGATGGATTGAGTCACTGTCTGAAACAAATCGCTGTAAGGAACAGTACCCGGTTTGTATGAGAGAAATCTATAAAGCAGCGATGAAAGAATATAATGACGAAGAACAGGGTATCGTTAAACTAAAGAATCCCTGGTGCAATGTCGTTATCCCGAGAAGTGATGTTCCAGAGAAACGTGCCATTCCTGCAAGTATGTTGCGTAAGTTCTTCAATGTCGTTCCTGACAGAAGCAGATTCACTCATCCTCTTATGGAACTTGGTCAGGATGTAGCTCTCATCTCATTCTGCATGTGTGGATTGAATGCAGTTGATATATTCAATGCGGAGAAAGACCAGTATGTCAATGGCATTTTCCACTATGAACGTCGTAAAACAAGAAATACTCGTGCTGACAAAGGATACTTTGAGGTTCGTGTGCCAGCGTTCTTAAAGCCTACCTTTGAGAAATATCTCTCAAAAAATGTTGATACTCCTTGGCTGTTTGATTTCCATGAACGTTTATCTACCTCCGACTCTTTCTGCGCTAATGTGAATACCGGCATCAAACAAATTTGGGAAAAGGTTGACTCCAACTATAAAGCATCTTTGTATGCTTTCCGTCATAGTTGGGCGACTATCGCTCAGAACGAATGTGGTGCAACTATGAATGAAGTTGATTTTGGACTCAACTATTCTATTAATAAGATGGCTAAGGTTTATGTAAAAGTTGACTATAGCCCTGCATGGATTCTGAACGAAAAGGTTATTGATTTCGTGTTCTTCACTGAAAATGAATCCAAGTATGTAGAAAAGGAGGATAAGACCTTCGAGAGAATATCCAAATACAACAATGTGCGAGCTGAAGCATATATTATGGGGAAGAAGGTTTGTGCCATAGAAGATACAGGCTTCTCAAATGTTGACCAGATTATGGATGACCTCGTTACTCGGCTTCCAAAGAAAGTAAGCAATGTGCGTGTCCAGTTCAAGATTACCAACGTGGATAAGAATCTCACCCAGATGTATCAGCGTTTGATACCATAGAAAACCGTTCTGCTGAAAATAAAAAACTCAGATATAGCATTAGGCTGTATCTGAGTTTTTTCGGATATGATACTTCGTTACAAAAGATAGTTCTGTTGGATGCTTGCCAACTTCTGCAAATCGACGAGGCTATACCGTTTCTTGCCTGGTGATATTCTGACAGGGTGTAATTTGCCGTTTTTAATCCATCTTTCAACATCTGCTCGCCCAAATAACTTGTAAGCTTGAGATTGGCTTATTTCTAGTTCTCCTTTCTCAATTTGATGGATTCTTAATGCAATCTTTGTTGCTACCATGTCAACGAACTGGTCGAAGGTGACCGTCCTGTCAAAAAAATGAAGTTCTGTATGATCGTCCATATGCCTTATGATTTAATCTGATTAGAGGGGCTACCTCCGCAATTCTGTCTGCAAAGGTAGCCCTTGATAATCACAAGTATGCAGAAGTCAACTATATAGGAATTTGTATATAGTTGTTATATAGCACTTCTGTTTGCAGTTCGTAAGATTGCTTGCATTTTACAAGCTTTCTTTCAGGCTGTTGATGAACGTCTCGCAGGTGTCATAGAAGCCCTGTTCTTCATCGGGGATATTTGAGTTAGGCTTCTTACGGAGATTCGCATACCTTGCCTGTGATAATCCGCACCGCAGCTGACTTGCCCGCAGCGGCTTGTTGGTAGCCGAGGAAGCCACCAGCTTACAATCCTCCATAATCATCTGCCATGAATGAGGAAGGAGGCCATGCTCGCGCAGTTTACCGAAGAACAAAGCAACGTGTCTGTTGACGGTCGCTTGCAGCGGCTGTTGCAACTGACATTCAAAAAGGTTCCTGATGTCATCTTCAGTAGCAGCAGGATTGAACAGGCTCGTTGTCTCAGCAAACTTTGTGATAAGCCGTATCTGTTCTTCGCTGAAATGAGCCAGATATACATGTTCCGGCTCATTGAGGTTCTTGGCAGTGTTGAACAGCTCGTCCATTCTGCGACAGTCCTTCTCCTCGAAGCAATCCTTTGCGAAGAAGGCATCCACAAGGTCGCGGCGTTCTTCCAGCAGTTCCTTCAAGGTACACACGCGCATGACATGAAGCCTGATGTCAGCTTCCCGATTGCTCGCGCATGGCAGGTGGTAATAATAGAAATCGTTCACATAGCGGGAATACGCCTTCTCGCCGTTACGGATTTCAGACTGGTACTGCTCATAGGCAGTACGGTAGAGTTGCCAGAGTTCGTCATTTGGCAGCTCAGTCTCCGCTTTCTTTGCACAGCATACACTGCATGGGTACAAAAAGAGAGAGTGCAGGGTTTTTCTTTAACCTTTTCATCTTCTTTTTGTGAATTTGGATGTTGTTGATAATTTTTATGATACAGGCACACTGTCAGGTATGCCTTTTTGCTTGCTTTTAGAATGTTTGAGAGGGCTGTTTCGCGCCATCAAGCCAATGATGCCGTCAAACAACGCAGCCCTGTTGTTACGTCTGTTGAAACGATAGTAGTATTCATCCAAGTAACCCTGGATATGTTCAACTGACAAGCGACGATGCTTGCCGTAAAGCCAAGACCTTAGTTCCGCTATATGCTTGTCGCTCATAGCTGAAATAGAACTATCTTCCGCAATCTCGATGTCGAAGTTTGTGACGAGGTGACTATATATACTTTCTTCAACCTGAGTTCGGGATAAAAT